>JBAIXJ010000001.1:0-10323 GCA_037916645.1 Opitutales bacterium
AGCCGACTGCGTTGCGCTTGGGCGTTGGGCCTTCGATCACTGCCTTGTGTCCGGCTTGGCAGGCCTCTAGTCGTCAGCCAGGCCAAACCAGAACTTTCCGATGAAAGACATCGTGTTTCCCGCCCTGATGCAGGTGGTAGCCCATGCGCCCGTCCTGCTCGTCTGCCTAGTCGGCATGATCCTCGCGCCGGTCTGCTGGCGGCGTGGTCCGCTGCCGAGCCTGTTGGTGCTGGTGGCCTGCGGGCTGATCCTGGCCGTCTCGGTGGCGCAGCCCTTCATCACCACGTACCTCGTCCACGCGCGCGCCGAAATGGACTGGTCCCGTGTGAGGATGGGACAGCTGCTCGGCGCCGTCGGGATCGGGACGAACCTCGTTTTCGCGGCGGGGCTGGGGATGCTCGTGGCCGCCGCGTTCCTCCCGCGCAAACCTGGGAACCGTCCGCCAGCTCCGCCGGGATGAGGGGCCGGGCTGCGGCGCCGGCCCGGTCGGGCGCGGCGGCCCTGGAGTAGGCAGGGAGAGCGCGAACCATCCGGCCGCCGATAAGCCCGGCTTTCCCGCGCGGCGGCCGGCCTACTAGTTGGCATTTCCGGCTTGTCGGAATAGTTAGGCGCCTTACGATCAGGCCCCTTACCGAAATCCTGCCCGCCGCCATGGAACTGATGCTCAAGGAAATTCCCCGCTACGAGTGCCTGCTCGAGGGCGCCCGGCGCTACCCTGAGCTGGATCCGTCGGCGATGGAGGCGTTCCTGCACCTGCTGCGGACGAGTTCGGACCTGTTTGACACCTTCGGGCGGATGCTGGCGGGCCACGCCATCTCCAAGGGGCGTTTCGTCGTGCTGGTCCTGCTCAACCGCGATCCGGAGACGCCGGTCAGCCCCGCCGACCTGGCCGACTGGGCCAACGTAACCCGGGCCACGATGACGGGGCTGATCGACACCCTGGAGCGCGACGGCCTCGTGCGCCGCGAGAATGCCCCGAACGACCGCCGCATGATGCTGGTGCGCATCACGGCCAAGGGCCGGAAGTTTCTCGAGGGGATCCTCCCCGAATTCTTCCGCGGCATCGCCGCCGTCATGGGCCGGCTGACGACCGTGGATCGCAAGGGGCTCGTCGGCCTCATGGCCAAGATCCAGCAGAACCTCCCGGCCCGGCCCGAGTGACGCCCGCCCACCTTTTCCCCTTCTCAACCGTCAACCTGCTTCAACCATGGCCAAGCGAATGATTCTGATGCTGCTCGCGATGGTCCTCGTCGTCGGGGGCATCCTGGGCTTCAAACTGTTCGGGCGTCACATGATGAACAAGGCGCTCGCGGCACAACGACCGCCCCCGGTCGCGGTGTCCACCATCGAGGCCCGGGCCGAGTCGTGGCAGCCGGCGCTCCATGCCGTCGGCACCTTCGCCGCCGTGCAGGGCGTGATGGTCAGCGCGCAGCTCGACGGCGCGGTGACGCAGATCGCGTTCGAGTCGGGCGCGGTCGTGCCGGAGGGCGCCCTGCTCGTGCAGCAGGACGTCTCCACCGAGCAGGCCCAGCTCGCGAACGCCGAGGCGGCGGCGGACCTCGCCCGGCTCAGCCTCGACCGCGCCCGTGAGCTGCGGACGCAGGGCACCAACGCGCCGGCCGATCTCGACGCGGCCACCGCGGCATTCCACCAGGCCGAGGCGAACGTCGCGGCCATCAAGGCGACGATCGCCAAGAAGACCATCCGCGCGCCCTTCGCCGGGCGCCTCGGCATCCGCCAGATCAACCTCGGCCAGTTCCTGCGCAGCGGGGCGGAGATCGTGCCGCTGCACTCCCTCGATCCCATCTACCTCAACTTCGCCCTGCCGCAGCAGGCGGCCGCCCAGGTCGCCGCCGGCCAGCCGGTGCGGGTGACGGTCGACGCGTTTCCCGGCGAGGTGTTCGCGGGCGCTGTGACCGCCCTGAACCCGAACGTCGACGAGGCCACGCGCAATTTCCATCTCCAGGCCACGTTGCCGAATGCCGCCGGCAAGCTGCACCCCGGCATGTTCGGCTCGGTGCAGGTGGAGCTTCCCGCGACGGAGAAACAGATCACCGCGCCGTTGTCCGCCATCGTGTACAACCCCTATGGCGATGCGGTCTATGTGGTGGAGAAGCCCGGGGGCGGCGACCTGGTGGTCCGCCAGCAGTTCGTGCAGACCGGGGCCACCCGCGGCGACCAGGTCGCGATCCTCAAGGGCGTGAAGGTGGGCGACATCATCGTCACGGCCGGCCAGCTCAAGCTGCGCAACGGCGCCGCGGTGGTCATCAACAACACGGTGAAGCCGAGCGACTCCGCGGATCCCCAGCCGGCGCAACCCTGAACCGCGATGAATTTCACGGACCTCTTCATCAAACGGCCCGTCCTGGCGACGGTGGTCAGCCTGCTGATCCTGCTGATCGGGTTCCGCTCCCTGGAACTGCTCAACGTCCGGCAATACCCGCGCAGCGACATCACCGTGGTGACGGTCACGACGGTCTACGTCGGGGCCAGCGCGGATTTGATCCGCGGCTTCATCACCACGCCCCTCGAGCGCGAGATCGCGAGCGCCGACGGCATCGACTACATGGAGTCGAGCAGCGCGCCGAGCTTCAGCACGATCACGGTCCACCTCCGGCTCAATTACGATCCGAACGCCGCCCTCACCCAGATCACCTCGAAGATCAACCGGGTGCGCAACCAGCTGCCGCAGGACGCCCAGGACCCGACGATCGACGTGCAGACCGGCGAGGCGACCGCCGCGCTGTTCATGGTGTTCTCCAGCGAGGATCTGGATGCGAACCAGGTCACCGACTACCTCTATCGCGTGGTGCAGCCCAAGCTCACCGCGGTGGCCGGCGTGCAGAGCGCGCAGATCATGGGGGCGCGCATCTTCGCGATGCGCATCTGGCTCAAGCCCGACAAGCTCGCCGCCTACAGCCTGAGTCCCGCCCAGGTCTGGCAGGCGCTGGCGGCCAACAACTACCTCTCCGCGGTCGGCTCCACCAAGGGCTCGATGATCTCGGTGAACCTCAATGCGTCCACCGACCTGCACACCGCCGAGGAATTCCGGCGGCTGGTCATCCGGGAGCAGAACGACGCGATCATCCGCCTGGGCGACATCGCGGACGTGGTGCTGGGGGCTGAAAGCTACGAGGCGTCGGTGAAATTCGACGGCAAGCCGACCACGGCCATCGCGATCAACGTGCTCCCCACCGCCAACGCGCTGACCGTGATCAACGACGTGCGCAAGGTCTTTCCCGAGATCGTGGCGCAGCTGCCGCGGGGCGTCACCGCCTCCATTCCCTACGACGCCACTGCCTACATCCGCAGCGCGATTGACGAGGTGGTGAGCACGCTCGTCGAGGCCCTGCTGATCGTCATCGTCATCATTTATCTGTTCCTCGGCACTGTCCGCTCCGTGGTCATTCCGATCATCGCCATGCCCCTGTCGCTGGTGGGAGCGTGCTTCCTCATGCTGGTGCTGGGCTTCACGATCAACCTGCTGACGCTGCTGGCCATGGTGCTGGCGATCGGGCTGGTCGTGGATGACGCCATCGTGGTGGTGGAGAACATCCACCGCCACATCGAGGAGGGGCTGTCGCCGCTGCAGGCCAGCCTCAAGGGCGCCCGCGAGCTGGGCGGGCCGGTCATCGCCATGACCATCACGCTCGCGGCGGTCTACGCCCCCATCGGCTTCCAGGGCGGGCTGACCGGCGCGCTCTTCCGCGAATTCGCCTTCACGCTCGCCGGCTCCGTCATCGTGTCCGGCGTCGTGGCCCTGACGCTGTCCCCGATGATGTGCTCGAAGCTCCTCCGCCATGACGTCGGCAACCGCCAGCGGTTCGCGCATTTCCTCGACCGGCAGTTCGACCGGGTCCGTGCGGCCTATGAGCGCTTCCTGCACGCGACGCTCGACTACCGCGCCGTGGTCGTGGTCTTCGCCCTGATCGTCTTCGGCAGCCTGGTGCCGTTCTACCTGATGTCGAAGAACGACCTCGCGCCCGACGAGGACCAGGGAATGATCATCGCGATGGGCTCGGCGGCCCCCAACGCCAACATCGACCAGCTGGCGAGCTACTCGGACGAGATCACCGGCATCCTCCGGGGCTTCCCCGAGACCTCCCGCACCGTGCAGATCAACGGCTACCCCGCGAGCAACGGCTGCATCACCCTGCTCGCGCTGAGCCCCTGGGACCAGCGCAAGCGCACGACGATGCAGCTGCTGCCGGAGGTCACCCAGAAGCTCGGCAGCGTGGCCGGCATGCGCATGCTGTCCTTCCTGCGGCCCCCGCTGCCCGGCGCCGGCGGCGCCAACGTGCAGTTTGTCGTCGTTTCGACGGACGATCCCGCGCGCATCGCGCAGGTCGCGGATGCGCTCGTGCTCGAGGCGGTGAACAGCGGGTTGTTCTTCTACGCCGACAGCAACCTGAAGTTCGACCAGGCCCAGGCCTACATCGACGTCGATCGCGACAAGGCCGCGACCCTCGGGGTCAGCATGGCCCAGGTCGGCGCCGACCTGGGATCGCTGCTCGGCGGCAACTACGTCAACTTTTTCAACATCCAGGGCCGGAGCTACAAGGTCATCCCGCAGGTCGACCGCGTCTTCCGGCTCAATCCCGAGCAGCTCGGCAGCTACTATGTCAGCACGGGCCGCGGCGGCCTGGTGCCGCTGTCGACCTTTGCCTCGGTGAGCTACAAGGCCCAGCCGCAGTCGTTGAGCCGCTTCCAGCAGCTGAATGCGGCGACGATCACCTGCGTGCCGAGGCCCGGCATCACCCAGGGGCAGGCGCTGGACTTCCTCAACGCGAAGGCCCGCGAGATCTTCCCCGAGGGCTACACGGTGGACTACGCCGGGCAGTCGCGGCAGTACATCCAGGAGAGCGGGACCTTCCTCGTCACGCTGGGTTTCGCCGTCATCATCATTTTCCTGGTGCTCGCGGCCCAGTTCGAAAGCTTCCGCGATCCCCTGATCATCATGCTGAGCGTGCCGCTGGCGATCTCGGGCGCGCTGGCCTTCATCTGCCTCGGCTATCACGGGCTCTCGCTGAACATCTACACCAAGGTGGGCCTGATCACGCTGATCGGCCTCGTGACCAAGCACGGCATCCTGATCACCCAGTTCGCCAACCAGCTCCAGCGCGAGGGCCGCTCGAAGCGGGCCGCGGTCGAGGAGGCGGCGGGCGTGCGCCTGCGGCCGATCCTCATGACCACGGCGGCGATGGTGCTGGGCGTCATGCCCCTGGTCTTCGCCTCCGGCGCCGGCGCGGTCAGCCGCCAGCACATGGGACTTGTCATTGCCACCGGCATGAGCATCGGCACGCTCTTTACCCTCTTTGTCGTCCCGACGGCCTACACCCTGCTGGCGCGCGATCACCGCGCCGCGGAACGGGCCGTCGAGACCGAAACCGACCATTTGCCCCGAGTGGAAGCCATCGCCAAATGACCATGACCGCGCCTGTCCTTCGCTTGCCTCGATTCATCCTCGGTCCCGCCCTGCTGGGCGCGGGCCTGTTCGCCCGGGTCGCGGGGGCCGACGGGCCGGCGGTGCCGGAGCGGCTTGATCTGCCGACGGCGATCGGCTTTGCGGTGGAGAACAACTTCACGATCCGGCAGGCGCGGGAGCGGATCAAGGAGCAGGAGGGCGTGGAGATCACCGTGCGGGCGCGGCAGATTCCGAACGTCGCGGCGGCGGGCAGCTACACGGGCAACGCGACGGCGATCTCGACCTACGCGCCGCCGGACAACGACCGGGCCTGGAGCATCGCCCTCGAGGCGCGCCAGGTGCTGTACGCCGGCGGCGGGGTGCAGGCCTCCGTGCGGGGCGCGCGGCTGGCGCGCGAGGCGGCCGTGCTGGAGCTGCAGGGGATCATCAACCAGCAGCTGCTGGCGGTGCGGACCCAGTTCTACACCGTCCTGCTGGACCGGCAGCGGATCCGGGTGCAGGAGGAGAACATCCACCTGCTGGAGCAGCAGCTGAAGGACGCGCAGAACCGCTTTGCCGCGGGGACGACCTCCAACTTCGAGGTGTTGCGGGCCGAGGTGGCCCTGGCGAACGGGCAGCCGCCGCTGATCCAGGCGCGCAACGACTACCGGGTCGCGATCGAACAGCTGCGGCAGCTGCTGGGCTTCGCGACGGACAGCGCCGAAAGTGTTGCGCGGGTGCCGGAGTTCGAGGGCTCGCTGGACGTGGGTTCACCGCTGGCCGTCGAGCTGGCCGATGCGCTCACCGCGGCGCGGGCCAACCGGCCGGAGCTGCGGCGCCTGGAAAAGCTCGAGCAGGCCGGCGAGCAGAACGTGGTGGCGAACCGGGCGGGATACTTCCCGGAGGTGGACCTGGTGGGCAGCTACGCCTGGGTGCGGGGCCCGCTGAGCGCGGCCTGGGCGGACCGCCACGACGGCTGGACCGCCGGCGTGCAGGCGCAGTGGAACATCTTTGACGGCCGCGCCACCGCCGGCCGGGTCGTGCAGGCGCGGTCGCAGGTGCAGCAGGCCAAGCTGACGCTGGCTGACGCCCAGCTTGGGATCGAGGTGCAGGTGCGGCAGGCGCATTCCTCGCTGCAGGAGGCCTGGGAGCTGGTGCAGGCGTCGAGCAAGACGGCGGAACAGGCGCAGGAGGCGCTGCGGCTGGCCAACGTGCGCTACGGGGCGGGGACGGCGACGCAGCTGGACGTGCTGACCAGTCAGGTGGCGTTGACCGAGGCGCGCCTGAACCAGGTGCAGGCCAACTACGGCTACAATGTCGCCCGGGCGGCCATGCGGCAGGCCATGGGGCAGAGCGACGAGTTCAGCGGGACCGCGAGGGACTAGGCAGCCTGCCGGCGCGCGGCCGGCTTGGCGGCGCGTGTCCGCCATCCTGGCCACGCCGGCGCGGGATCCCGCCTCCGTCCTGTGATTGCCAACCCCGGGCGAATTCCAAAACTTCGCTGGCAGGGAAAAGATGCTGCGCCGTATCCTCATCGTTCTGGCGGTCGTGGTCGCCGTGATCGCACTGGCGGCGGCCGCGGCGCTCCTGCCGCCGGTCCAGCGTTGGGCCGCGCTGCGCCTCGTCCATCTCCGGCCCGGGACCCGGCTCGACGTCGAGCGGCTCGCCGTCGGCCTTCACTCCATCGTCGTCCACGACCTGACCTACGCCTGGCCGGGAGGGCAGGCGACCCTGGGCGACGCGTCGGTGGACCTGTCCGTCTGGGATCTGGTGGTCCACGGCCGGGCGATCGTCACCGACGCGCGCCTCGCCGGCCTCAAGATCGCCTTCCAGCCCGCCGCGACGCCGCCCGTGTCCGGGGCGCCGGGCGCGCGGGACCCGGGGGTGCCGTCGTTCGACGGCGTGCTCCGCCATCTCCGCCTGCCGCTCGGGCTGACATTGGAGCGGTGCCAGGTCGCGGCGGAGGTCGAATACCCGCATGGCCGCGACAATCCGGCCCGGCAGGTGCGTCTGGTGCTGACGGGGGGTGGGTTGGCGCCAGGGCGCGAGGCGCGATTCGACTTTCAGGCGACGCTGCGCAATCCCAATCCGCGGGCCCCGGTCGACACGGTGGTCACCCGCGGCAGCCTGAGCGCGAAGCTCGGCCGCGAGGGCGCGTTCGAGGAGGTCGGCGCGCATCTCGACGCGGAGGCCAGCGGGCCCCGCCTCGTCGGACCCGCGCGGCTGCAGGTCGAGGCGGCAGTGGGCCGGAGTGCGTCGGGCGAGCACTACACCCTGAGCGTCAACGCGCCGGAATCGGGGATGGCGGAACATCTGCTGGGCCTCACCCTCGACCAGGCGGGGGGCTCGGCCCCGCTCGCCGGGACCTGGCAGCTCCGGGTCAACGACGGCCAGATCGCGCCGTTCATCCTCGGGGCGGCGCTGCCGCAGTTCTGGGCGATGGGCGAGGGGCGCCTCGAATTCAACCCGGTGACGCTCGCGACGCGCCTGGCGGGCCGCCTCAACGGCGAGGTCTCGCGCCTCGAGGTCATCGACCCGCGCCTGCGGGAGCTCAACGGGCTGAGCGCGGCGACCAGTTTTGACCTGGATGACGACGGCGCGAATCTCCGCGTCGCCGCGTTCTCCGCCAACCTCGAAGGCCGGAAGCCGCTGTTGGCCGTGCAGATCATCCAGCCCTTCTCGCTCGAGCTCGCCTCGCACCGCCTGACGGCGGCGGATCCCGCGAAGGAGCTGTTTCAGGTCCAGATCGAGGGGCTGCCGGTGGCATGGCTGCGGCCCTGGCTGGCGCCCGCGCTGACGGTCGCGGGCGGCGAGCTGACCGGCACGGTCGACGCGGAACTGCACGGGGAGCATGTCCGGATCCGGACCCGCACGCCCCTCGCCGCGCGCAACCTGAGCCTGGCGGAGTCGGGGCGGCGGCTGCTGCCGGCCAGCGATGTCGAGGTGGAGGCGGAGGTCGAATACACGAAGGCCGAAAGCTCGCTGCGGCTCGGGCGCCTCCTCCTGACCACGCCGGCCGGCGACCGGCTCGAGGCGCATGCGACGGTGCAGGTGAAGCGTGACGCCCGGCCGGAGGCGGCCGTGGAGGGAGAGTTCAACGGATCGCTGCCGACCCTGCTCGCCGCCAGCGTCCCCGGTCTGCCGGTGGTGACGCGGGGCGCGCTGGCCGTGACGAAATCGGGCGACAGCATCCAGGTCGACCGGCTGGCGCTCGCGGCCGAGACGCCGGCCGGCCAGACCCTGGCCGATCTGGCCCTGGTCCAGGGGGTTCGGATCGACGGGGCGGGACGGAAAGTGAGCACGGTCTCCGGGCAGCCGGGCGAGGTGGCACGATTGAAACTGGGCCACCTTCCGCTGAGCGTGCTGCAGCCCTATGTGGGCGACCTGGTGCTGGGCGGCGAGCTCCAGCAGGGCGAACTCGCTTTCGCCAGCCAGGGAGACCGGCTGCAGGCGGCGACGGTGGGCGCGTGGCAGGCGACAGGATTTTCCCTGGCCGCGGGCGGGCGCCCGTGGGTCCGGGATCTGGCGGTCGAGTTGGAGGGCGACGCGGGCCTGACGCCGGACGGCGTCGCCGGCAAGGTCACGGCGCTGCGCGCACGCACGGCGGCCGGCGCGACCCTGTTCACCGGTCAGGGCGACGTGGCGGTGAAGTTCGCGGCCCCGCGGCCGGACCTCCAGGGCGCGGCATCATTTGAGCTGACCGTGCCAGCGCTGGCCGATCAGCCGGCGCTGGGCCCCGTGGTTCCGCCCCGGCAGGGCCGGCTGAGCGGGGAGGTGAACTTCACCCGCAACCAGGACCTGCTGGGCTCGGGGCGCCTGACTCTCAACGGGCTGGCGACGCCGGCCAACGGCGCGCCGCTGCCCGTCGTCAACCTGTCGTTTCGCGCCGGCTGGAGCGATGCGGGCGACATGGCCCTGCAGGTGCCGTTGCTGATCGACCGGGCGGGCGAGCGCTCCGATTTTACCCTGGCGGCGACGCTTCACCCGACGGCCGGCGGGCACCAGATCGACGCGAAGGTCACCAGCGCGCACGCCGTGATTGACGACGTGGTCGCCCTGCTGGGCGCGTTCGCCGTGAAGCCGCCCCCGCCGCCGGCGGCGGACCCGGCCGCCCCGACCGGGCCGGTCAACGGCGAGGCGCCGTGGGGCGGCTTGACGGGCCAGGTGGCGATCGGCCTCAAATCGGTGACCTATGGTCCGACGACGGAGGTCACCGGCGTGACGGGCCGGCTCGTGATCGATCCCGGGCGGATCGTGGCCGAGCAGATCGGCGCCCAGGTGGGGGCGGAGGGCCAGGGTCTGCTGAACGCCCGCATGGATTTCGCGGCGGGCGATCCGCAGCCGTGGACCTCGGTGGTGGACCTCGCGCTGCAGGATTTCGATCTCGCGCCCTACTTCAAAGCGGCCGCGCCCGACAAGGCCCCGGCGGTCGACGGACGTTTCAACATCCGCTGGCGCGCCACCGGCTCGGGCGGCAACCTGACGGAACTCATCGATCACACGCACGGCGACGTCGTCTTCCAGAGTCGCAAGGGCGTCTTCCGCGGCTTGGCGCGGCCGCCGCCGCCTCCGCCGAAATCGGGCCTCGTCAGCGGCGCCGCCCGCGTGCTGAGCGATATCGGGGAAAAGGTGGGCAACCTCGTCGTCTCCCCGGATGCGGCCGATGCGCTGGCCAACCAGGTGGCCGCGATCCCGTACGACCAGCTGAGCCTGCGCGCGACCCGCGACGCGACGGGGAACGTGAAGCTCGCGGATTTCTCGCTGGTGTCGCCGGTGATCCGGCTGCAGGGCGACGGCCTCATCACCGACGATCCGGCCAAGGGCGAGCTGGACCAGCCGCTGCAACTGAAGCTGAGCATGGGCGTGATGGGCGCCGTGGAAAGCGCGCTGACGAAGGCGAAGTCATCGCTCGTGCCGGG
>JBAIXJ010000002.1:0-3986 GCA_037916645.1 Opitutales bacterium
GGCCGGTGAGGATGAGCTTGGCGCCGACCGAAAGATCGGTGACCTCCTGATCCAGCGGCAGAACGTTGGTGGCCAAAGGCACATTCGATCCCGAGTCGTAACAGGTATAGCCCAAGTGCCGGCGAAACTCCGTGTCGCTCTGGGTGCTGCCGGTGATCTTGCCGGAGCTGTCGGTCTGGTTCACCACGGTGACCGCCGGCGCGTTGTAGCCGAAATGGTGGAAGGTCCGGCCGACCCGGTAGGCGGTGACCGGCGCACTCCAGGCGTCGCCGAGGTGGCCGTCGATCTCGATCAGAACCCGGCCGACGACGGTGGTGACGGCGCTGACCGTGACGATCTGGAACGCCTGCTGCGCAGTGTACGCGGTCCCGCCCACGCTCCACATGGATTCGTCGGGCGCCAGGAGCAGCTTGTCACCCTTCTTCAGTCCGGCGCTGGCGAGCGACGGCGCGTCGGTCGCACCGGCGGCCGCAGCCAGCTCGAGCCGGGTCGACCCCGCCGCCAACGACGAGGCGTACTGCCGCGGTCGGTAGAGCCGGAAGCGGCTGAGCCCCGGCCAGGCCGTCAGGTCGGCGGTGGTCGCGAAATCGACCGGACCCTCGCCGTCGGTCAGCTCCGCCTTCAGCGGGAAGCTCGCGGGGACGGTGACGGGGCTGCTGCCCTTGACCTCGAAGGCGAAGCGCCCGTTGCCGCCGAGCCCGGGCCGGAGGCGATAGCCGAGCAGGCGCACGAGCTGGGCGACGCTGTCGCGCCACTGGGCCGTGCGCAGGAACGCCTCGTTGGCATAGAGGTCCTGGTAGAACGTCAGGATGTCCCCGACGATCGCCGCGCCCTCGAGCAGCGCGATGCCGGGGTCGTCCGTCTGCCGGTGGGTCCACGGCCGGAGCAGCGGGTCGAGGTTGAGGAGGCGGAGCAGATGCGCGCGGAAGTCCGCGTACGCACCGATGCGGTAGCCGATGCGCGGGAGCGACGGGCGGTTGTTGGGCCGGCGCGGAAACGGATCCGGCAGGACGCAGTCGTTGAGGCACTCGACGTCGCCGTTCATTGGCGCCCTCCTTCGAGGGTGAAGTTGATGCGCCCCAGCTCGAGCGCGTCCGGATCGTTGCGCACCTCGATGATCTCGTTGAACCGCACCTGGACCACGTCGCTGGACGCCGCCGTCGGGTCGTTCCAGCGCTTGAGCGAAATCGAGATCACATGCTCGATCCCCGCCACGCTCTGCAGGCGCCCCTCGATCTGGCTCGCGTGCAGCGGCTGGCCGAAGGTCCACGCGTCCGGGTTGAAGAAGCCCATCCGGCCGTCGGGCGTGAAGCTGTCGCAAAACTCCTGCTCGAGCACGTAGCGGACATCCTCCGGCCACGTGTCGGGGCTCACGCAGGCGACGACCTCGATCGCCAGCGGCACGAAGCGCGGGGGACGGATCTCGAGGTCCTCGCCGATCAGCCGCACCGTCTCGAGGTGGGCGAACACCGCGTCGCGCAGCGCCGCCGTGAGCTCCAGGGTGCCGACCGGATCGATCGCGACCCGCACCGTGCGCCAGCTGCCGGTCCACGCGTAGCTGGCCACGGCCCGCGCCACCCCCGGCACCTCCTCGGCGCGGGCGATGTAGTCGCGCAGGGTGACGGCGCGCAGCTGCCGGGCGGTGAACGCCTCGGGCGCGTTGCGCAGGATCTGGTCCACCGGTTCGGGGTCGCGTCCGTCGGTGACGTCGAAGGGATTCCAGCAGGCGGTGACGCGCGTCGTCGGGTGGGCGGCGAACCAGGCGGTGAAGTAGGGGAGCAGCGAACCGAGGGCGTCCGGGTTGGCCGGCAGCGCAGGCAGGAAGTTGTCGAGCGTGCCCGCGCCGACGTTCCCGGCGGTGCCGCCGCCGACCTGGTAGTCGCAGGTCACGATCGACTCCGGCGGCAGCAGCATCCCGTTCGTGCCGTTGCCGAACCGGAGCACGCTGCGCTGGCGCTCGTCGGTCTCGACCGCGAAGTCAGTGCTCTCCTCGTCGCTGTGCACCAGGCTGATGACCTCCTCCCACGCCTCGGTGCCGCCGCCGGGAATCTGCACCTGCACCGCGAGGGTGGACTGGGGCGGGATCTCGCCGCCGGTCGGGGTCGGCAGGTAGGCGAGGGGCGACAGCGGCAGCCGGCAGAGGATGCCGTAGTGCGGCGTGGTCTCGGGATCGCGCTCGTAGGCGAGTTCGCCCGGGTTGAGCATCGCGCCGGTGTCGCGGAAGACCGTGTGCGCCGGGAAGCCCTGGTGCACGAGGGCGAGGTTGGCGTGGAACAGCGTGCAGTTTTCGACCTTCGCGCCCGGGCAGTAGACGGTGAAGCAGTAGTTGTACCGCAGCTGATCCTCCGGGCGCCAGGTGACGCGGACGAACCAGACGTTGCGTACCGGGTCGAGCATCGTCGCCGCGCCGGCCGCACCCGGCAGGAGCTGGAGCAGCTGGCGCTTGTCGGGATTCGCGCCCGCCGGCAGGCCGGTGGAGGGGTTCAGCCATTCCTGGATCAGGAGCTGCGTGACCGCGCCGGACGCGACGTCGGCCACGAACTCGTCGCAGTCCGCCTGGCCGCCGAACGGCGACGCGGGCAGCAGGTCCGCCGAGGTGCTGCCCGCAGCGAGCGACGGCATGACGTCGTCCCAGGTGTAGAGATGGAACTCATTGTAGAGCGCCTTCAGGGTCGCGGGCTGCCGGGAGGCGAACGGGATGCCGTTGGCCGGGTCGCCGGTTTGGCCGGCCCAGACGAGGAAGCCCGCCGGCAGCGTGAAGGGATTGGCGGTCGTCGCGTCGATCCGCAGCCCGAGCCAGGAGCTCGACTGGTTGCCCTGGTGGATGTGGTAGTCCATCAGGCGCGCGTACCGGGCGACCGTGACTCGCTTCCGGGCGGTGCCGAAGTTGGCCTCGGCCATCACCCGGTCCTGGTAGTCGCTCAGCTCGTCGCCGGCGGCGGCGAAGAGGTCGATCAGCACCTGGTCGAGGTCGGCCTCGCTCGTGGCCTGCCAGCCGGGCACGCGCTGCATCATCGCCGCGATGAGCGTGTGCCGGAACGAGTCGTAGTCCTTGGCGAGGTAGTCGATCGCCGGCTCCGGCAGGGCGGGCTGGCCGGGCTCCCAGGCGGGCGCGCAGTCGTTGGTGAAGCAGCCGGGCCGGAACTTGAACGGGATCGCGCTCAGCAGCGGGTCGAAGCCGTCCGCCAGAATCACCAGCGTATAGGTCGAATAGTCGCCGATCGGCGCCACGGTGAGCAGAAGCTGGTTGGGCAGCGCGCCCGCCGCGACGCCCGTGACCTGCACCTGGCCCGTCGCCGACCCCGCGCGAAGCCGCTGGCCGCCGCGGATCGTGAACGTGGCGGCGAGGTGATTCGGGTTTGCCGCGAGATCGGCGAGGACGGCGGCGAGGTGGTTCGGGTTGTAGAACGTCACCTCGAGCTGCGCCGTGGTCGGTGCGCCGGCCGGCAACAGGGTCACGAGCACAAGCCGCGCACCGTTGAACGGGCCGAGCGTGTTGGCGCGTTCGTTGAGGGCGTCCTGGTGAATGATCCCGCTCATGGTGGGGCGTCAGTTGCCGGTCCGTTGGAACTTCAGGACCCGCGTGTCGGTTGTGCCGGCCATGCGGTACTGGACCTGGATGTCGGCCCGGCCGTCGTTGAACTCGACCTGCAGGCTCTCGAGCGTGGCCCGGTTCCCGAGCCACTTCTGGAAGGCCTGGGTCAGGCGCGCCTGCATCATGCCGCGGAGGACGTCGCTCGTCGGCTCGAACACCAGCTTGCGCACGCCGCCGCCGAAATCCGGGAGGAAGAGCCGCTCGCCGGGCGAGGTGAGGATGAGCTGCAGCACCTCGTCGCGCAGGTGGTCCGACTGCGACGCGGGCGCGGCGGTGCGGCCGTCCGCGGCGATGCGGAAGGGAAACGCGAGGTGGCGGCCGTCGGGGTTCGCGCTCATGCGGAAGCGGTGGCGAGCGTCTGGGTGTTGCCGATGATCGCCGTGCCCTGGAC
>JBAIXJ010000003.1:0-4969 GCA_037916645.1 Opitutales bacterium
CGGTGCGCAGGGTGCGGCGGGTCGGGCAAAAAACAAGCACAAAAAAGGGGGCGGCGCGGGCGGCGGGCGGGCTTGAGTTTTTCGGCGCCGGTCCGCAGTTTCGCCCCCATGGGCTTCATCTACGAACGGCTGGTCCGGCCGGGGTTGTTCCGGATGGATCCGGAGGTCGCCCACGAGCGGGCGGTGCAGGCGATGGCGGTCCTCGGCGCCTGCGGCCCCCTGCGCCGCGCCCTCGAGGTCTGGAGCCGGCGGCCGGCGGCGCGCCTGCGTCCGATCGAGTGCTTCGGCCTGCGCTTCCCGAATGCCGTCGGCCTGGCGGCAGGGTTTGACAAGAACGGGGTCGCCTGGCGGGGCGCCGCGGCGCTGGGCTTCGGCCACGTGGAGATCGGCACCGTGACGCAGCTGCGCCAGCCGGGCAATGAACGCCCGCGGGTCTTCCGCTACCCGCCGCACGAGGCGGTGATCAACCGCATGGGTTTCAACAACGACGGCGCCGAGGCGGTCGCCCGCCGGCTCGCGCGCGCGGCGGGCCCGGGGCAGCGGCCCATCCCGGTGGGCATCAACCTGGGCAAGTCGCGGGCCGCGCCGCTGGACCGGGCGACGCAGGATTACCTCGGCAGCTTTGAGCTGCTGGCGGATCACGCGGACTATCTGGTGGTGAATGTCAGCAGCCCCAACACGCCGGATCTGCGGCGGCTGCAGGAGGAGCACTGGCTGCGGGAGCTGCTGCCGGCGCTGGCGCAGGCGAACCAGGCGCGGGCGGCCGCGGGCAAACCCCGCCGGCCCCTGCTGCTCAAGATCGCGCCCGATCTCGACTTCCGCCGGATCGACGCCGCGCTCGGCGTCATCCTCGAATTCGGGCTCGACGGGGTGGTCGCCACGAATACGACCCTGGCGCGGCCCGGGCCGTTCGCGGCCGTGAACGAGGCGGGCGGGCTGAGCGGGCGGCCGCTGCACGCGCGCTCGACCGAGATCATCGCCTACATCGCGCGCGCCACCAACGGCCGGCTGCCGATCATCGGCTCCGGCGGCATCACGGATTTCGCCTCGGCGGGCGAGAAACTCGACGCCGGCGCCACGCTCGTCCAGCTCTACACCGGGTTGATCTACCGCGGGCCGCTGTTTGCGCGGGACGTTGCGCGCGCGCTCGCGGCGCGGCAGGACCGGGTGTTCGGATTCTGATCCCCGGCCGCTGATCGATTGCTGCAGTCTGCGACGTTCGGAGCCCTGTGTCGATATCAACCAATAGTTGACATGATTTCACTTCTGGCGCCGCGGCGGGAGGTTCGCGCGGACTACGCCCCATCCTGCGGGTGACACGCAGAACGCAAAACCCGGAACCCAGAACCCAGACTCAGATCACCCAGTCGGCCCCGTCCTTGAGGTCGTTGAGCGAACCCATCGCCGCCTCCTTCTTGCGGCGGGTGCGCACCACCAGGTTCTCCCCCTTGTAGTAGGCGATGCTGTGGGGCGGGATCGACTGCAGGAGCCAGACGTTCGCGCCGACCACGGAGTGGGCGCCGATGCGGGTGTCGCCGCCGAGGATGGTCGCGTGGGCGTAGATCGTCACGTGGTCCTCCACGTCGGGATGGCGCTTCACGCCCTTGACCGGGTTGCCTTCGACGTCGATCTCGAACGATTTGGCGCCCAGGGTGACTCCCTGGTACATCTTGACGTGAGCGCCGAGGCTCGCCGTTTCGCCGATGACGACGCCGGTGCAGTGGTCGATGAAGAAACTGCTGCCGATCCGCGCGCCGGGGTGGATGTCGGCGCCGGTGCGCTCGTGGGCGTATTCGGTGAGCATCCGCGGCAGCAGGGGCACGGAGAGCTCGTACATGACGTGGGCGATGCGCTGCAGTGAGATCGCCAGCACGCACGGGTAGGCGAGGATGATCTCCTCCACCGTGCGGGCGGCGGGGTCGCCGTGATAGGCTGCGGTCACGTCGGTCTGCACGACGCGGCGGACCTCCGGCAGGCGGCCGAGGATCTCCAGGGCTAGCTCCTTGGCGTGGCGCGCGGGCTGGGGATCGCACGCGAACCGGAGGCTCTTCTCGATCTCGGTCGTCATGCGGGTGGCGATCTCCCCGAGCCGGCGTTCGGTGAGGCCCGCGATGCTGCGCCGCGTCACCGGGCTCTGCTCGAAATACCCCGGGAAGAGCAGGTGCATCAGCTCGGAGGCCAGGCGGTTGACGGATTCCTCGGACGGGAGGTTGCTGCCGTCGAAATGGTTGATGCCGCCCTGGGCCTCGTAGGACTCGAGGAGGGCCTGTTTGATGGATTCGAGGGACATGGGCGTGCGGAGAGTACCCTTTGCGGTTCGGCCGGTCGCGTCAAACCGGATCAGGGGCGGGGGAAAGAACGATCGGGTGTGATCGCGCGGGGGCCCAAACGGTTGGCTGACCCATGGCCTGCCAGCCGTAGGCGCCGACAGAGTGGCAGGATTCGCCGAGGGGGGCTGGACCTAGAGGTGAACCTCAAAACATGGGTACGCCGACTACCACAATCGCCTGTTCGCAAAGGCGTGTCCTGAACCCGACTTCAAATAGCGCTCGAATGCGAGGGCTTGGATCTTGGTCGAAAACGAGAGATAGGTGCGTAGACGCCACGGACCGTGGGCCGCCGTGCTGGCATTTCGATCTCTGTTGTGATCGATCATCCGCTGCCGAAGATCGTCTGTATAACCGACATAGCGGCGGTCTTTCTCGGCGACGCTTTCGATGAGGTAAACGTAGTGCATCGCGCTGTTTCGCTGGTATCCTCCGCCGCGGCACCCAATTCCGCCAGCTGGAAATATGCTTTTTTGAGGAGCTGGCCGCGATATCGAAAGCTCGGTGGTGGCGGGGCGAAATGGCCGGCCGGCTGAAGTCGTCACGGTGCCAGATGGGAACGCCATCCTTCGGCAAAACTGCGGAGGACAACCGCAAGCGGGGAACTCGCGCATGGCCCTGCTTCGCTAAAGCTTCGCAGGGCATCCTTCGCCCTGGCGGCCGCTGCAGTAAATGAGAACCTGGCGCGGACAGGGTGGGCTGCGCCATCCGAAGCCCCGCGTCAGCGGGGCGAAGGATGGTGCCCAGGGAGAGACTCGAACTCTCACGCCTTACGGCACACGCCCCTCAAACGTGTGTGTCTACCAATTCCACCACCTGGGCCTCGCGATGCGTCGGGAGGACGGATAAGTAGAACCACCGCGGCGAATGTAAAGCCCTGAATTGCCCCGGGCCGCCGCGTCGGAAAATCGCTTGCCACGCCTTCGGGGGCGGCAAGACTCGCCCCCTCGCTGTCCGGCCGTTGGCGGCCGTCGCAGTTCTCTCTTGCTCATCTGCTGTCCGCGGGCCTGCGCCCGCTGCGCCGACTTACTCATGGAAGAACCGCCTGCCAAGGAGACTCCCGAACAAGGTCTCAACAAGATCGATCTTAGCCAACTGCAAGACTTCCGTTTCGGGACGCAATGGACCGAGGTCAAATCGGTCCCTGGTCCGCGCCGGGAACGGGAGCGCGAGCGTGAGCCGCGCCGGGAGGGTCCGGAGCGCGGCGAAGGCCGTTCGCGCGGCCCGGCCGGCCCTGATCCGCGCCGCGACCGGCGGGGCTTCCGCCGGCCGGTCGGAGCCCCCGGCGACCAGCCGCCGTCCGCAGAGGACGCCGGCCGGGCGGGGCCGGGGCGCGAGCCGGGCAGCCGGCCGCCGGGCGAGTGGCGCCGGCGCGAGGGACCGCGGGAGGGGCGGGGAGCGCCGCGCGAGGGCGGAGGGGAGCGCCGCTGGTCCGGCTCGCGGCCGCCGCTGGAGCCGCGGCCCTACCAGAGTCCCTTCTTCAACGTGGCGTTCTATCCCGAGGACGCCGGGTTTTCCGCGCTGGTCAAGGCCATGCGCGCCTCGTGCCGCACCTTTGAGCTGTTCGAGATCGCGCGGCTGATCCTCGGCAAGCACGAGCGCTTCGTGGTCGTGCTGACCCGCCGGCCGCCGGAAACGCCCGCCCCGGCGGAGACCCCGGCGGCGGCGGAGCCTCCCGGCGCGGAGGTCCTCGACGCGCCACCCGCGCCGACGCCGGCGCCCCCGCGTTCCGGCGGCCCGCTCTTCGTTTCGCTGCCCGACGGCGTCCCGCACGAGACGGAGGCGGCGGCGGTCGCCCACGTGGTCGGCCGGCATCTCGACCGGTTCTTCGATCTCGCGGTGGTCGAGGTCGAGGCCCCGAAGGGCACCTTCCCCTTCGTCAACCGGTGCACGCTTTCGGGCGAACTGCTCGGACCGCCCAACTACCACCGCTATGCGCAGATCGTGCAGCAGCACCATGCCCAGCGATTCCCGCGCATGCCGATCGAGCGGTTCCGCGAGCACATCGAGACCGTGCGCGACCCCGAGGTGGTGAACCAGTGGCTGGAGAAGATGAAGCGCGTCACACGCTACACCTGGAAGCCGGCGGTCGAGGGAGAGCAGCCTGTCGTGTTCGACGATTTCGACGAGGCGCGCGCGCACCTGGTCGCGACGGCCAAGAGTCGGATGGTGAAGACGGTCGAGTCCGCGCGGTTCCATGCGAAGGTCATCGAGTCCCTCCCGCCGGGCGAAATCCGCCGCGCCATCGAGGGCCAGCTGGAGCGCCAGCGCCGCTTCCCGCTCGACACCGCGAACGCCCTGCGCGGGCGGCTGCGGCGCGAGGGCTTCACGATCTTCAAGAAGGGGGCGAAGGGCATCTCCTACGTGTGCGCCGTCAAGCGCAAGTTCCGCATCCCCGGCCAGAGCTTCTCGCAGGGCATCAACGCGCTGATCACGTTCCTCGAGGCGAACCCGATGATCACGGTGAAGGAGCTGCCGGTGAAGCTGCTCGGCATCACGCCGCCTTCCACCGCATCGACCGCCCCGATGCCGTTGTCGATGTCCACGCCGCCGCTGGCGGCCGTGAGCGGAGCCGTGACGCCGCCTCCGGCCGAGCCGGCCCCCGCCGCCGCGCCACCCGCCCAGAGCGCTGCCGAAGGGCC
>JBAIXJ010000004.1:0-10475 GCA_037916645.1 Opitutales bacterium
TTCTGGCCTCATCCGCTGGTGCTGGACTACGGCTGGCCGGCGGCCCGAAGCCTCGGCGAGGTCTGGTGGCAGGCCCTGCTCGTGGTCGCGCTGCTGGCCGCGACGCTGTGGGCGCTCGTGCGCAAGCCGGCGGCCGGTTTCGTCGGGGCGTGGTTCTTCGTCCTCCTGGCGCCCAGCTCCAGCGTCCTGCCACTGGCCACCCAGACGATCGCCGAGCACCGGATGTATCTGGCGTTGGCGGCGCCGCTGGCCGCGGCGATGCTCGGTCTGACCGCCTCGCTGGGGCGTCGCGCCCTCTGGGTGGGCGGAGCGCTGGCGCTGGCCCTTGGCGGCCTGACGGTCGAGCGCAACCACGATTATCGCTCCGCGTTGGCGATCTGGACGGACACGGTTGCGAAATGCCCCGGGAACGCGCGCGCGCACGGCAACCTCGGCCGCGCCTATCTTGCGCTTGGCCGCTGGGAGGAGGCGATCGCGGCCTGCCGGATGGAATTGCAGCTCGCCCCGAATTACAGCGGGGACGCCCGCGCGAACCTCGGCCGGGCGCTGACGGAGGTGGGCCGGGCCGCCGAGGCGCTGCCGTATTTCGAGGCGGGATTGCGGCTCAGGCCCGACAGTTTCGACGTGCGCAACAATTACGGCGTCGCCTTGGCGGCGCTCGATCGGTGGCCCGAAGCGCTCGCGCAATACGAGATCGCGCTCCGCCTGCGACCCGACGATGCCGAACTGCACAGCAATTTCGCCAATGCCCTCGCGAAGGTCGGCCGGCGGTCGGAGGCTCTGACCCAGTACGAAACGGCCGTGAAGCTCGATCCGGAGTTCGTCGCCGCCGAGACCAACTGGGGGCGCACCCTGGCGGAAGCCGGCCGCCTGACGGAAGCCCTGCCGCATTTCGAAAAGGCATTACAGGTGCGCCCCAGCGCCGCCACGCACACGGACCTCGCCAACGCCCTGACCGCCGCCGGCCGGATCGAGGAGGCGATCCCCCACTACGAGGCGGCGCTGCGCCTGCAGCCGGACCGCCCGTTGGTCCATTGCGCTTGGGGGGACGCCCTCGCCCGGCTCGGACGGCTTCCGGAGGCGGTTGCCCAATATGAGGCAGCCGTGCGCCTGCAGCCGACGATGGCGGAAGCGCATCACAATCTGGCCGTCGTGCTCATGCGCCTGGGACGGAGCACCGAGGCCCTGACCCATTTTGATGCGACCGTGCGCCTGCTGCCCGAATCCGCCGACGCGCATCACGAGCTCGCGTTGGTGCTTGGCGAACTGCATCGGTGGGGTGAAGCGACGCGGGAGGAGGAAGCGGCGCTGCGGCTTCGGCCCGATTTCCCCGAGGCGCGTGAGCATCTCGCCGCACTGCGCCAGCAGTGATGCCTACGGCAGTTGCTGCAGAATCTCCTGGCAGTAACGGGCGGTCTCGGCATTGCCGGCGCGATTCGCAATCTGCACGCCGTCGCGGAGGACGCGCCGCGCCTCGTCGAGGCGTCCGGTGGCGGCGTAAGCTTGCCCGAGAAAAAGCGAGCTCTGGGGATCGTCGGGCCGGAGGCGACGGTAGGCCTCCAGCGGCTTGAGGGCGTCGGCGAATCGCTGCTGGATCAGATAGAGGGCGCCGAGGCTCGCCTGCAGTTCCGGATCGTCCGGGGCGATGACCAGCCCGCTGCGAAAATGCCGCTCCGCGGCGGCGTAATCGCCCATGCCCTGGGCGTCGGTCCCGGCGTGCAGACGCCAGGCGGCCATCAACCGCTTCGCCTGCGGCATTTCGGGGTGGGAGTCGTAGAGGGGCTGCAGGTATTGCGCGGCAGCCTGCCAGCGGCCCGAGTCCATCTCGATCTGCGCCAGCAGCGCGAGCGAGGCGGGGAACGTCGGTTCCAGCTTCAGGGAGCGGTGGAGCGCGGCCATGGCGCCCTCCAGGTCGCGGACCGCGAGCAGCGCCACGGCGAGGTTGTAGTTGGCGTTCGTGTCGCCCGGGTTGCGGGCGACCGCCGCGCGCAGGGCGTCGACCGCCTCCTGGTGCCGGCCAAGGTCGCCGAGGGCGACGCCGAGCGCGTCGTCCAGCTCGTACTGTTCCCCGACCTGCGCCAGCCCGAGCCGCGCGACGCGCACGGCTTCGGCCGGCTGCTTCAGCTCGCGGTAGGCGCGGCTCAGCGTGACATAGTACATCGCGGCCGGTTGGGGCGACCGGGCGCGCTGGAGGCCGAACTCGAGGATGTCGCGGGCCTTGGCGGCATCCTTGAGTTCGAGATAGAGGCTGCCCAGCAGGTCGTAGCCCGTGAGCACGTCCGGCCGGAGCTGGATCGCCCGTTCGAAGCAGGCCTTGCCGCGATCGCCGTACTTGGTCTGGTAGTCGACCATGCCGCGGATGCAGAGGCGGTCGTAGTTGTAGCACCAGGCCCCGAGCTCGTCCAACCACGGGTCGGCGGCCTCGCGAAAGCGCCCGCTTTCCCGACCGAGCCAGCGTTCCCCGCTGGCGTGCGCCGCGTCGCCGTCGGCGGCCAGCATTTCGGCGTACAGGTTGTGCCCGGGGGAGAATTCCGGGGCGTCCTTGGTCAGCTGCGCGAGCAGGGTGCGGGCCTCGTCCCGCCGCTTCTGCAGGAGGGCGATGCGGGCCAGCCCCAGGCGGGCGTAGGGGTCGCCGGGGAGCAGGGCGAGCCGCCGTTGGTAATGGCGCGCGGCCTCGTCCAGGCGGCCGGTCTTGAACTCGATCTCGGCGAGATGCAGCCAGGCCGGCGCATAGTCGGGCGCCAGCTCCGTGGTTCGCGCCAGGAGGGCCGCGGCCTCGGCATAATCGCCGGCCGCCCGCCGCAGGTCGGCCAGGTAATAGCTCCAATGCGCGTCCCGCGGCTGCGCGGCCTGCAGGAGCCGCCAGCAGGTCTCGGCCTCGGAGTTGTAGCCGCTGGCGTGGTAGAGCCGGCCCATTTCGGCCACGGCCCCCCCAACATCGGTCTGCGCCGCGATCCGCGCCTGCGCGGCCTCCAGCCGCCGGGCCAGCAGCTCCGGCATTGCCGCCCGGTTCGGCAGCGCAGGCACGCCGGCGCGCAACCGCGCCAGCATTTCGTGCCGGCGCCAGAGGGGCGTGAGCACCCCGGCGGCGAGGACGAGCGCGAGGAAAAGGCCGGCGGGCACGGCCCACCGGCGCCGGGGCGCGGCCGGCGCCGCGCCGCCGCTGCCGGGTCCGGCCGGCGGAAGCGGGGTTGGGTGACGGGGGCTCATTTCCGGCGCCACAGGGTCACGCTGCTCATGTGCACGAACGGCGGCAGCACGTGAAAGCCGCCCGTGACGATGACCGGCACGCCGTTGCCATCGAGGTCCCCCACGGCGGCGGTGACGAGCTGGATGGGTTGGTGCGCCAGCACCACCGGGGTGAAGTTCTCGTGGCCGTCGTTCAGCCAGGCCATCATCGAAACCGCGTTGGGATCGTTCCAGTCCGCATAGCAGCTCACCGCCAGCAGATCCACGGTGCCGTCACCGTTTAAATCGGCGGCGCACGGCCCGAAGGCCCCCGGCAGGTCGCCCACGCGGTGGAAGATGAACTTTCCGCTGCCGCGGTTCTCCAGCCATTGGATACCGTGCCACGGCCGCGAGCCCGGCACGGCGTAGTCGAAGCCGTCGCCGTTGGTGTAGATGAGATCGGGTTTCCCGTCGCCGTTCACGTCCGCCACGGCCAGCCCGCTGCTTCCGTAGTCCTCGTTCGTGGACCCCCAGATGATGGCATCCTGGAACCGGCCGTGGCCGAGGTTGTGGAACCAGTGCACCTCCTCCCATTCCTGCGAGATGAGGGCGGCGAAATCCGGCGCGCCGTCGCCGTCGAAATCCGCCACCGGCGTGTGGATGCAGCCCGACTGGGTGTTCACGATGTGGCTCTCGAATTGCCAGCCGCCTTTGTTCTCCATCCACCGGGTCTCGCCCTGCGCGTAGCCGAACTGGCCGACGACCAGATCGAGGCGGCGGTCCGTGTGGCCGGTCAGGTCGGCGCCGCGCACGTCGGTCACCCGCGCGATGTGGTCGATCAGCACGTGCTTCCGGAAATGCCGGTTGTCGAGGTTCTCCAGCACAACGACCGCGCCGATCCGGTCGTTGTTGGGCGTGATCTGGCCCATGCTGGCCACGAGCACGTCGAGCCGGCCGCTGCCGTTGACATCCGCCGCCCAGACGTGGGCCGGACCGGGGATGTCCTCGCCGATGATCTGCTCGGTGAACACGCCGCGCGGCGCCTGCCGGATCCAGCGGACCGTGTTCTTCTGGCCCTCGCAGTAGAGCACGTCCGGAAGGCCGTCGCCGTCGAGGTCGACGATTTCGACGTTGGTGACGATCGGCCGCCCAAACTCGCTGACCGGCGCGCCGATCGGGGTGGGGACATATTCCAGCTTCGCGAACACGGGTCTTGCGGCGGGCGGGGGCGCGGCGTCCGGACGGGGCTCCGGGCCGCCGCCCTGGAGCAGGCGCACCGCGAGGAACCCCGCGGCCGCGAGGCCGGCGGCGGCGCCGAGCAGGGCGAAAATCCAGGCGGGAGCGAGTATCCGGGCGGATCGACTCATGGGGGTGCCATACGGGGCTAAGGGACTCAATGCGACGTTCCGCGCGTCGCAAGTGCGGTGCGCTCTTCCCGCGGCCGCGGAGGCCTCACGGGCGGCCTTTCGCGCCCCGGGGCGGACATTTTCGCGCCCCGGGGGCAGGCCGGGGGGCGAAAGAGGGGCGGCATCCTTGACTCACCGTGGGCATCGCGTCCCTTGTGAGCCGACGGATGTCTGATACCCCGATGCGCAACTTGGCGAGGGCCGCGGCACTGGCGGTGCGTTGCCTTTTGGTGAGCGGATGCCTGCGCGCCGGCGTGCGGGCGGGCGATCCCGGCGGGGGCCTGCAGGAGGCCCCGCTCGCGCCGCGCTCGGGACCGCCGGCGGCGACGATGTTCACGCTGATGCCGCCGGAGCAGACCGGAATCGTCACCGAGAACCGGTACGACGATCCGGCCATGTGGGGGGTCCATTACCAGGAGATCGCGCTGGGCGCGATGGGCACCGGCGTGGCGATTGGCGATTATGACAACGACGGCCGGCCGGACATCCTGGTGGTGAGCAAGACCGGGGGATGCCGGCTGTTTCGCAACCTGGGAGGATGGAAGTTCGAAGACGTCACGGAGAAGGCGGGGTTGGGCGCGCCCGCCGAGGGCATGCTGGAAAAGGGGCTGGATTGGTTCCGGGATCGGGGCGCCCGTGACGGCTCGGCGTGGCGGCAGGGCGCGGTCTTTGCCGACGTGAACAACGATGGCTGGCTGGACATCTACGTGTGCCGGTTCGGCGCGCCCAATCTGCTCTACATCAACCAGCGCGACGGGACCTTCAAGGAGGAGGCGGCGGCCCGCGGGCTGGCGGTGGCGGACGCGTGCGGGGTGGGGGCGTTCGCGGATTACGACCGGGATGGCTGGCTGGATGTGTACGTCACCACGAACATGCTCGACGCGAAGCACCATCCGAACGGCCAGCGCGGCTACCTGTTTCACAACAACGGCGACGGCACCTTCACCGACGTGACCGAGAAGGCCGGCATCTACGGCGAGATGCTGTCCCATTCCGCCACGTGGTGGGATCTCGACGGCGACGGCTGGCCGGACCTGTACGTCACCGACGATTTCGCCGGGGCCGACCGCCTGTATCACAACAATCGCGACGGGACGTTCACCGACATCATCAACGAGGTCGTGCCGCACACGCCCTATTCCTCCATGGGCTCGGATTTCGGCGACGTGAACAACGACGGCCGGTTCGACCTGCTCGTGGCGGACATGGCCGCGTCGACCCATGAGAAGGACCAGCGGGGCATGGCCGATTCCCGGGCGCTCGACGCCGCGAAGGTGGCGGGTTCCACCGCCGCCCCGCAGTATTCGCGCAGCGCGCTCTATCTGAACACGGGCCTGGGGCGGTGCCTCGAGGCCGCCCAGCTGGCCGGGGTGGCGGCGACCGACTGGACGTGGTCGGTGCGCTTCGAGGACCTGGACAACGACGGGCGCCTCGACCTCTTCGTCACGAACGGCATGAGTCGCGAGTACCAGAACGCGGATCTCCGCGACCGGATCATCCTGGCGGAGACCCTCGCCGACCGGATGCGGATCATGCGCAACAGCCCGCGGCAGAACGAGCGGCACCTGGCGTACCGGAACCTGGGCGACCTGCGGTTCGAGGAGGTGGGGGCGGCGTGGGGGCTGGACCAACGCGGGGTGAGTTTCGGGGCGGCCTTTGGGGACTTGGATGGCGACGGCGATCTCGACCTGGTGTACGCCAACTACCAGGGCGGGCTGACGGTGCTGCGCAATGACTGCCCGACCGGGCACCGCGTCGTGGTGGCGCTGCGGGGGACGCGCTCGAACCGCTTCGGGATCGGAGCGACGGTGCGGGTGGAGAGCGCGCTCGGCCTGCAGGTGCGGCAGCTCGTGGTTTCGCGCGGCTACCTTTCCAGCAGCGAGCCGATCGCGCATTTTGGCTTGGGGGATGACCCGGTGGTCAAGCGCCTGACGGTGCTGTGGCCGAGCGGGGCGGCGCAGAGCTTCACGGACCTGCCGGTGGACCGGCGGTACACGATCACGGAGCCATCGGATCCCGCGGTTCATCCCTCCGCCCCGCCGCCCCCGCCAGTCGGTCAGTTCGCGGAGGTGAGTGCGGCGGACGGTCTTTCGCTTTCCACGCACGAGGCCGCGCGCCACGACGCCAACCCGCAGCCGCTGCGGCCGGAGCGCTTCGACGACCTCGGCCCGGCGCTGGCGGTTGGCGACCTCGCCCCGTCGAGCGCGCTTCCGCCCTCGCCGGAGCCACGGCGGACAGGCACGGCAGACGGCGGCGGGAGGGACGACGTGCTGGTGGGCGGGACCTCGGCGGACCCGGCGCGGCTCCTGCGGCAGACCGGTGCCAGCCGATTCGTCGCCGCCAGCACCGACGACCTGGCGAATCCGACCCTGGTGGAGGACGGTCCGCTGCTGCTGTTCGACGCGGACGGCGACGGGCGCAACGACATCCTGGTGACCCGGGCGGGCACAAGCCTGCCCGCGGAATCGCCGGAGTACCAGCCGCGGCTGTACCTCAATGATGGCCGCGGCGGGTTTCGCCCCGCGCCAGCCGACGCGTTGCCGCCGCTGCCGATCAGCGCCGGGGCGGTGGCGGCGGCGGACTTTGACCGCGACGGCCGGCTGGACGTGTTCATCGGCGGGCGGGTGCGGCCGGGCGAGTACCCGCTGGCGCCGCGCAGCGCGCTGCTGGTCAACCGGGGCGGCCGCTTCGAGGATGTGACGGATGCCCTGGCGCCCGGGCTGCGGGAGGTCGGCATGGTGCGGGCGGCCCTGTGGAGCGACGTCGACGGCGACGGCTGGCCGGACCTCCTGCTGGCGCTGGAATGGGGCGAGGTGAAGTACTTTCACAACCGCCAGGGCCGGGGCTTCGAGGACTGGACGGAGCGCGCCGGCTTTGCCGCGGCGGGGACGGGCTGGTGGACCTCGCTGGCGAGCGCGGACTTCAACGGCGACGGCCGCCCGGATTTCGTGGTGGGCAACGTGGGCCTGAACACGCAGTACCACGCCAGTCCGCAGGAGCCGGCCCTGCTGTATTTCGGGGATTTCGCCGGGGGACGGCCGCCGCAGCTGGTGGAGGCGTATTACGAAAATGGAAAGCTCTACCCGTGGCGGACGCGGAAAGAACTGGGCGCGCAGATTCCCCTGGTGCTGAGACGCTATCGGACCAACGACGCCTACGCGCGGGCGACGCTGCCGGAAATCCTCGGCGCCGAGCGCCTGGGCGCCGCCCGCCGTTTTGCGGCCACGGAACTGCGCAGCGGCGTGTTCCTGAGCCAGCCCGATGGCACGTACCGCTTTGAGCCGCTGCCGCGGATTGCCCAGATCGCGCCGCTTCAGGGCATCGTGACCGGGGACTTCGACGGCGACGGCCGCGCGGACATCTACGCCGTGCAGAACTCGTATGCGGCGGGCGCCGGGGTGGGGCGCTTTGACGGCGGGGTCAGCCAGCTCCTGCGCGGGGACGGCCGCGGGCATTTCACGGCCGTGCCGCCGGCCGAGAGCGGACTGTTGGTGCCGGGCGATGCCAAGGCGCTCGCGGTGCTGGATCTCGATGGCGACGGCTGGCCCGACTTTCTGCTCACGCGCAACGAGTCCACGACGCTGGCCTTTCGCAATCGCGGCGTGCCCGGACGCCACGCGCTGAGCGTGCGCCTGCGGGGGCCGCAGGGGAATCCGGATGCGATCGGAGCGCGCGTGAGTCTGGAACTCGCGGACGGCACGACCGAAACCGCGGAGGTGCAGGCCGGCTCGGGGTACTACTCCCAGTCCTCGGCCTGCTGTTTCTTCGGCTACCCGGACGCCAATCCTCCCCGCCGCCTTGCGATCCGCTGGCCCGACGGCTCCACCGCGTTCCGAGCGTTGCCGCCGAGGGTCGCCAGCCTGACCGTGGCCCAATGAACTTCCACGGGACACGTCTTGCCCGGGTCGGCAGTGCTCCAGAGGTGGCGGCGGCCATTTGCCTGCTGGGAACGTGCGGGCTGCTGCGGGCCGCCGATGATGCGGCGATGCCGGCCGGGATGGACATGACCCACGGGGCCGCGATGGGCCATCCGGCCCGCGTGGCCAGGGTCACCAAGCCCCAGCCCGAAAGCACGCGCCGGATGGTTGAGCGACTAGCCGCACTTTCGCGGGAGGTGGATCCATTCATGGTGCCCTATTTCGCCGGAAAGACGGCGGACTTGGTGCACCGGAAGGTCGCCGCGGCCAGGGCCCCGGGCGAGCGCGCGACGCTGCAGTGGAAGTACGCCTCGGCCCTCCTGAATGATGGCCGCTCAGAAGAGGCCCTGCAGGCCCTCGACGACATGGACCGCCTGCTGGCGCAAAACGGCCTGTCGCCGCAACCGGACGATGTGCCGAAGATCAAGCTGCTGCGGGCGATCGCCTGGCTGCGCCTGGGGGAGCAGGAGAACTGCCTGACGAACCACAACGCCGATTCGTGCCTGCTGCCGATCCGCGGTGGCGGCGTGCACCGGCAGACCCGCGGCTCGCGCGGGGCGATCAAGGTCCTGCAGGACCTGCTCGACACGCAGCCCAGCCCGTACGCGGTGTGGCTGTTCAACCTCGCCTACATGACGCTCGGCGGGTACCCGGATCAGGTGCCGGCACAATGGCGGATTCCGCCGCAGGTCTTCAATTCCGACTACGACCTCCCGCGGTTTCCCGACGTGGCCGGCGCGCTCGGGCTCGACGTGGACGACCAGTCGGGCGGCGTGGTCATGGACGACTTCGACAACGACGGGCTGCTCGACCTGATGGTCTCGAGTTCCGGCCTGGACAGCCAGCTGCGCTATTTCCACAACAACGGCGACGGGACGTTCACCGACATGACCGAGGCGGCGGGCCTCCAGGGCCTGACCGGCGGCCTCAACATGGTCCAGGCCGACTACAATAACGACGGCTTCGTCGACGTGCTGGTGCTGCGCGGGGGCTGGCTCGGCAAGGACGGCCGGTATCCCAGTTCGCTCCTGCGCAACAACGGCGACAACACCTTCACCGACGTGAGCGAGGAAGCCGGCCTGCTGCGCTTCCATCCGACGCAGACGGCGGTGTGGTTCGACTACAACGGCGACGGGCTGCTCGATCTCTTCATCGCCAACGAGACGGTGCCGGGCAGCGGAGCGGTGGACCCCTGCGAGCTCTACCGCAACAATGGCGACGGCACGTTCACCGAATGCGCCGCGGAGAACGGCGTCGCGCTGGTCGGCTGGTTCAAGGGCGTCGTGTCCGACGATTTCAACAACGACGGCCGCCCCGACCTCTACCTCTCGGTGTTCGGTGGGCCGAATCTCCTGCTGCGCAACGATGGCCCGGCGGGCGCCGACCGTTCGCCGAAGGCCCGCTGGCGCTTCACCGATGTGGCGGCCGCGGCCGGCGTCACCGAGCCGATCAAGAGCTTCCCCTGCTGGTTCTGGGACTACGACAACGACGGCTGGCCGGACATCTTCGTCAGCGGCTATTCGATCACCAACGCCGGCGACATTCTGGCCGACTACCTGGGCGAGGCCCCGCCGACGGCCGAACGCCCGCGGCTCTATCACAACAATCACGACGGCACCTTCACCGACGTCACCCGGCAGGCCGGCTTGTGGAAGGTGCTCGAGTCGATGGGCGCGAATTTCGGCGATCTCGACAACGACGGCTGGCTGGATTTCTACGTGGGGGTGGGCGACCCGTCCCTCGGCACGCTCACGCCCCACCGGATGTTTCGCAACGACGGGCACGGGCATTTTCAGGATGTGACGACCGCCGGCGGCTTCGGCCAGCTGCAAAAGGGGCATGGCATCGCCTTCGGGGACCTGAACAATGACGGCCAGCAGGACATCTACTCCCATCTCGGGGGCGCGTTGCTGGGCGACCATTATCCCAGCCAGCTTTTCGCCAATCCGGGCAACGACAACCACTGGATCAAGCTGAAGCTCGA
>JBAIXJ010000005.1:0-3856 GCA_037916645.1 Opitutales bacterium
CCGGCTCCGCGCCGGTGTTGGGGTTGCGGCTGTAACGCGGGAAGTTGGCGCTGGCCACCTCGAGGCGGAGCTGGTGGCCGGCGCGGAACACGTTCGCCGTCGCGCCGAGGTCGATCGTCAGCCGATAGACCTGCCCGGGGTTCATCAGCTCGGCCTGCTCCATCGAATTCCGATACCGGGCGCGCAGGATCCCCTCCGTGAGATTCTGGGCGAAACCATTGGGCCAGACATCAACCAGTTTGCCGGTGAAGTCGGTGTCCACGGCCGACGAACTCACGTAGAGCTCCAGGACGATCGGGCCCGTCACCTCGGTGTCTTTCTCAAAGGCGGGGGTCGTGTAGACCAGGATGTCCGGGCGGCCCTCGATCGCCCGCTGATCCTGGGGGCCGGCACCGACGCCGTCGGGGCCGCCCATCACGCCACCGTACGTCGGCGTGGGGGTCGCCGGATCGTAGACAAAGGTGTCGGCCGCCTCCGCCCCCGCGGCGGCCGCCGGGCCGAGGGTGCCGTCACCGGTGAGCGCATTGGCCCGGCCCGCGGAGCGAAGGTAGAAACGCGTGCTCACCGCGCGCGCCAGCGGCCAGTCGTCCTCATCGCGCCAGACGTTCCGGCCCATGATGAAGAGCCGGACGGGCTTCTCGTTGGCCATCCCGTTGTCGATGCCCTTGAGCACCCAGTCAAACCAGCGCAGGCCGTAGGCGCGCAGGTCCTCGTACGGGAAAACCGCGTTCGGCCCGAAGTCGACTTCGCCGATCTTCCGGCCGAAGCCGGCGTGCCCGCCGGGGATGACCAGCAGCCGCTGGCCCCGGCGCGCCGCCTCGCTGCCGCCCCGGGCCTTGATGCCGGCGTAATTGCGCAGGGCCCCCGGCATGAAGAGGTCATACCACGCCCCGACGTGCAGCGCCGGAACCTTGATCTGGTCGTAGTGCAGCTCCGCCGAAACCTGTTTCCAGTAGTCGTCGAAGGCGGGATGCGCGATCCAGTCGCGATAGTAGGGGCAGAGATCGGCGGCCGAGAACGACTCCACCGCCGGATGCCGCGCGGCGGGCAGCTCCAGCAGTTCGGCGGGCGACGGGCCGGGCGCCTTGCCCGCGCGCCGGCTCAGTTCCTGGCCGGAGAAATAGCGGGACCATCCCTGGGCGAACGCCTGGCAGAGCGCGCCGCCCTGGTAGATCCAGTTTTCGTGCAGATCGGACGCCGTGATGCCCGGGAAGACGGCCACGAGATGGGGCGGCGCGGCGGTCGCGCCGAGCATTTCCGGCACGCCCACGTAGGAGATGCCGACCATGCCGACCTTCCCGTTGGAGTAAGGGAGCGCAGCGGCCCATTCCACGGTGTCGTAGGTGTCCTGGGCCTCGGACCTGAAGGGATACCAGTCGCCGTCGGACGCGAAGCGCCCCCGCGCATCCTGGACGATGAAGACGTAGCCGCGCGCCGCGGTGGCCAGCGCATCCCCGATGTAAATGTATTTGTCGTACGGGTTGCGGTTGATCAGCACCGGGTACTTCCCGTCGGCCTTCGGGCGATAGATATCCGCCCGCAGGATCACGCCGTCGCGCGTCTTCATCTCGACGTTACTCTCAAACACGATTCCTTCCGGCGTCGGCGGACGGTCGACCGCGGCGGCCGTCGCCACGATGGCCAAGGGCAGGATGGTGAGCCAGGAGCAGGGCATGGTTCCTTCCTTCGGGAGGGGGTTCAGGGAGCGGCGGACGGGTGGTGGGGAGGCGACGCGCCCGCGGCCTCCGCCCGGTAGGCTTCCGCCAGCAGGACCACCGGATGGGCGACGCGCGTGGCCCGGTCGCCGGCCTGGCGCAGCCCGGTCTGGAGTTGCAGGTGGCAGCCGGGGTTGGCCGTGGCGACGATCCCGGCCCCGGTGTCCCGGATGCGCGCCACCTTCCGGCGCTGGAGCCAGGCCGCCGTGTCGGGATGGGTGATGTTGTAGATGCCGGCGGAGCCGCAGCACCACGACGCCTCGGCGCACTCGCGCAGCTCCAGGCCCGGCAAAGAGCGCAGGATCGTCCGCGGCTGGACCGACACCCGCTGCCCGTGGTTGAGGTGGCAGGACTCGACGTAGGTGACGACCGCGCCGGCGGCGCCGGGGCGGCGCGCGGGCGGCCGGTACCCGGTCTCCACCAGCCACTCATGGATGTCGCGGAGCTTGCGGGACCACTCGCGCGCCCGCGGCGCGTAGACGGCGTCGTCGGCCAGCAGGCGGTCATAGTGCCGCAGATGCGACCCGCAGCCGCCGGCGTTGGTGATGATCGCGTCGAAGGCGAACGGATCGATGAGGTCGAGGTAACGGCGGGCCAGGGTGCGCGCCGCGGCGAGATCCCCGTTGTGCGCGTGGAGCGAGCCGCAGCACGGCTGGGTCCGGGGCGTGTGCACCTCGCAGCGGTTCTCCCGCAGCACGTCGACCGTGGCGCGATTGATGTCCGAGAACGCCAGGTCCTGCACGCAGCCGGTGAGCACGGCCACGCGGTGGCGCGGCGGATCCCGGGGCGTTTCCACCGCGGCGATCAGGCCGTCGGAGAAGTGCCGGCAGATCGCGGGGGTGGCCGGTTCGAGCACGCGCAGGCGTCCGGGCAGCAGGCGCGTCAGGCCCGCCCGGCGGAAGAGCGTCTGCAGTCCGGAGGCCTGGTAGACCCAGAGCAACCGCCCGGCGAGGCGCAGCAGCCGCGGATGCATGAAGAGGAGCCGGATGGTGTACCAGCGGACGAAGTCGCGCTTGGGCGAGCGGAGGACCTGGCTCCGCTCGATCTGGGCCCGGGCGATCTCGAACATGTGCGCGTAGTCCACGCCCGCCGGGCAGGCGGAGGTGCACGCCAGGCAGCCGAGACAGTAGTACAGCTCCTCGCCAAAGACGCGCGTGGTCTCCAGCTCCCCGTCGGCGATGGCGCGCATCAGGGCGATGCGCCCCCGGGGCGAGTGGCGCTCGAGCTTCGTCTCGTCGTACGTCGGACACGTCGGCAGGCACAGCCCGCAGTGCATGCACTGCTGCAGGACCGAGTAATCGAGCGTCCGAAGCAGGTTTTCCTGCGCGGTCATCAATCGAATATCTTGCCGGGATTGAGCAGGCCGTCGGGATCCAGCGTCCGCTTGATCTGGCGGAGCAACTCATAGCTGCCCTTGTCCAGCTGCCGGCGGAGGAAGGCCTTCTTGGCCAGGCCGACGCCGTGCTCGCCGGTGATGGTGCCGCCGAGCGCGAGCGCCTGGTCGAAGATCTCCTTCATCGCGGCGTCGACCCGGCTCATCTCCGCGGCATTCCGCTCGTCAGTGAGGAAGGTGGGATGGAGGTTCCCGTCCCCAAAGTGCCCGAAGGTGGCGATCTCGAGTCCGTGCCGGGCGCCGACCTGTTCGATGAACCGGATCATGGTGGCCAGCTCGCTGCGCGGGACGGTGGCGTCCTCCAGGATCGTCGTCGGCTTCAGGCGGGCGAGGGCCGAGAACGCGCTGCGCCGGGCCGTGGCCAGCTGGAGGCCCTCCTCCTCGCTGGCGGCCCGCCGCACCGAGGTCGCCCCGTGCGCGCGGGCCAGGTCCTCGATCCGGCCGATCTCATCGGCGACCGCCGCCGGATGCCCGTCGGTCTCCACCAGCAGCACCGCCGCCGCGTCGGTCGGCAGCCCGACGTGGGCGTAGGCCTCGACGCACCGGATCGTCTAGCGGTCGAGGAACTCGAGCGTGCACGGGATGATCTTCGCCGCGATGATCGCCGAGACCGTCTCCGCCGCCGCATCCATCTGCGCGTACGTGGCGAGCAGGGTCTGGCGCGCCGCCGGCCGCGGCAGCAGCTTGAGCAGCACCTTCGTGATCACCCCCAGCGTCCCCTCGCTGCCGATGAACAGGTCCCGCAGAT
>JBAIXJ010000006.1:0-3457 GCA_037916645.1 Opitutales bacterium
GAACTGCGGCGCGCGCGGCCTGTGCCTGCACCTCCTCACCATTCCGCCCCTGGGCCGGGCGAAGGCGCACCGCCACGAGAACCACGAGACCGCCATCCACGTCCTGAGCGGCGCGGGGGCCATGGGGTACGGCCCGCGGCTGGAGGAGCATCTCGAGTGCCGCGCCGGCGACTACGTCTACATTCCCGCCGGGGTGCCGCATCTGCCCTACAATCCCAGCGACACCCAGCCCTGCACCGCGGTCATCGCGCGCACCGACCCCAACGAACAGGAAAGCGTCGTCCTCCTGCCGGAGCTGGACGGGCTGCATTGACGGGCGGCCCGCCGGATTTGTGGTTTGCGAAGAAAACGCCGCTCCTCTCCACTACCGCCCATTGGTGCCAATTCGTGTGGATTCGTGGTCAAGGCCAAGCCCGCCGTTTTCAGCGTTGCCCCCGCCCCGAAGATGATCTCGCCGGATAAGCCGCCCGCTGCGGGCCGACCGGAGACTCTGTTCCGGTCCCGCTACCCCGAGGCCACCGCCAGCGCGATCATCTTTGGGGTCGTGTTCGGGGCGATCATGAACGCGGCCATCACCTATTCCGGGCTGAAGATCGGCTTCACGATCTCCGGCACGGCGATCGCCGCGGTGGTCGGGTTCGGGGTGCTGCGCGGGATATTGCGCCGCGGCTCCATCCTCGAGGTCAACATGGGCCAGACGGTCGGCTCCGCCGTCAACATTGTGAACTCGGGCATTATCTTCACCGTGCCGGTGCTCTTCCTGCTCGGGTACAAGATGAGTTTCCGCGACACAAGCTTCTGGCAGATCACCTTCGCCTGCGTCGCCGGAGCGATCCTCGGCGTGGTGTTCATCGTCCCCCTGCGCAAGCAGATGCTCGACATCGAGCGCCTGCGGTTCCCGACGCCGACCGCCGTCGCCGCGATCCTGAAATCGCCCGGGGCGGGCACGGCCAAGTCGGTGGTGCTCGCGGCCGGCGTCCTGGTCGGCGCGCTGGTCTATGCCCCGGCCGGCCTGCCCGCCCTCGGCCTGCCGGGCTATGCGGCCCTCGACCTCCGTCTCCCGGCCGAAACCGATCCGGCGCTCGTGGCGGCGCACGCGCCCGGCTCGCAGCTCACCGAGCGCGTCGACCGCGACCGCGACGGCAAGCCGGACCTCGTCGTCACCAACGACACGATCAACGTCGGCCGGCTGCTGCACCTGCCCGACGCCATGATGCTGGCCTTTGCCATCGCCCCGTTCGCCTTCGGCGCCGGCTACCTCACGGGCCGCGCCGGCCTGATGGTGCTCGCGGGCGGCGTGCTCGCCTACCTCATCCTCAATCCCGCGGCCTACTGGCTCGGCTGGATGCCGGCCACCATCCGCCCCCACCAGGCGCCCGCCTACGGCCTGGACGCCTCCAACCGCCCGCTCGGCATCGGGCTGCTCCTGGGCGGCGCCCTCATGGGCGTGGCGTCCGCCCTTCCGTCCATCCGCGAGGCGCTCAAGAGCGTGGCCCTGGCCGGCCACAAGTCTGCCGGCGGGGCCCCGGTGGCGCGCGATGAGATGGGCTTGCGCGCGCTCGCCGGCATGGCGGTGGCCGGTGCCGTCCTCCTCCTGGTCGTCATCGAGTTCGTCGCGGGCGGCGGCGCCACCGGCGGGTGGCTGCGCGGGCTCGATCCGTGGCTGGCCCGCGCGGTCGTCGTGGTCGTCTCGGTCGCCTGGATCTGGTTCGCCGGCATCATCATCGCCCAGTGCGCCGGCATGACCGACTGGTCGCCCATCTCCGGCATGGCGTTGCTCACGATCGCCCTCGTGATGATGCTCGCGGGCAAGGACGACGTTATGTCGGCGGTCATGATCGGCGCGGCGCTCTGCGTCGCCATCACCTGCGCGGCGGACATGATGGGCGACCTGAAGACCGGCTACCTGGTGGGCGCGCAGCCGCGGCGGCAGCAGGTCATCCAACTCGCGGTGAGCACGCTCGGGCCGTTCGTGACGATGGCGACGCTCATGCTGATCGTCGGCGCCAATCTCAAGCTCACCGGGCGCCCGATCGGACCCGGCACGCCCACGGTCGCGCCGCAGGCGCAGGCGCTCCAGGCGGTCATCATCGGCGTGCAGGGGGGCGAAATGCCGTACGCCATGTACGGGATGGGCGCGCTGCTGGGCGTGCTGCTCGGGTTCGGATCCTTCGCCAGCCTCGGCGTCCTCATCGGCCTGTCGATGTACCTGCCGTTCGTCTACATCCTCACCTACGGCCTCGGCTGCTTCGCCAACATCACCCTCGGCCGCCTGAAGGGCCGCGCGTGGGCGGAGTCCTGGGGCGTGCCGTTTTGCGCCGGCCTGATCGTGGGCGAGGCGATGCTCGCCCTGATCATCAACTCGCTCGTCCTGCTCCGCGGATGATGGATTTCGGACCTCTTTTCTTTCACCACAGATTGCACAGATGTACACGGATGAGCCTGCACTTTTTCTGTTTTCACAGGAGCGAACGGAGGGAACTGAGAGATCCTCATCTCCGTTTCCTCCGTTCGCTCCTGTAAGAACAAATCCGTGAAGATCCGTGTAATCCGTGGTGGAAACGATCCGAAATAGGTCATGCGCCTTTTCGCCAATCTCCTCCTGGTCGCGTCCCTCATCGCCGGGCTTTTCGGCGCGCTGACAGCCTATCTGCCGTCCCTCGGCCTCGCCGACCGCGACCTGCTCGGGGTCACTCTCAACGCCCCGGCCGGCGTCCGCGTCGACCCCGCCGGCAAACCGGAGCCGGTCGCCGTCAAGGGCGCCCGGCTGACGCCGGCCCTCCTGGCGGAGTTGCGCGCCGCCGGGGTGCAGCGGGTGCGGGTGAAGGAATTCGCCTTCGCGCGCTGGAGCGGCGCCTGGCTCTTTGTCGCCGGCTGCCTCGGTTTGGCGACCGGCGCCGTCCTGGCCCGGGTGGGAACCCGCCGCGCGCTCGCCGGGGGGCACGGCCAGCCCGAAACCGCCCGGAATCCGGAGGCGGTCCTGGCCGCCATCCGCCGCGCCGTCGACGACCTGCGCGCGGAGCTGCCCACCTTCCACGACCGGGCGGCGCGGTGCCATCGCGCCCTCGATGTGCTGGGCGGCGTGCAGGACAACCTCGTGCCGGATTTCGTCGCCCTGCGGCCGGAGCTGGTCGGGCGGTTCGGACTCGGCGGCTATGCCCGGTTGATGGATCGGTTCGCCGCGGGCGAACGCCAGGTCAACCGCGCCTGGTCGGCGGCGGCCGACGGCATCGACGACGAAGTGACCGTCTGCCTGGAACGCGCCGGCCGGCTCCTCGGCGAGGCGGCGGAATGCTTGAAGTGAAATTCGGCAAAGAATGGCGAAGCGTGAAGATCGGTATCACTGGAGGTAGCAGCCTCATCGAACTTGGAGACCGTGAAGAGGTAGCCAGCTTCTTCGGCCGAGTGCGCGAAGTGTCGGCAGAGTGCGCCGGCGATGTCAGTCTGATTTCCGACC
>JBAIXJ010000007.1:0-8669 GCA_037916645.1 Opitutales bacterium
GTGGGTGGGTCGGGGTGACCTCCCCGCAGCGGACCCGGCCGACGGTTGGGAAGCTGGAGGGCAGCACACCCGCGCAGCCTAAGACGCGGCGGGAGGGCGTTGGTAACAGGAGGTTGGGGGCGGGGCGGGCGCCGGCGGCCCGTCGGAGATCACTTGAAGCCGTAGGCGGCGCGGAGCGCGGCCGCGACGTTGGCCGGCACAAACTTGGAGACGTCGCCGCCGTACTTGCTGACCTGCTTGACCAGGTGGGAGCTGGTGTAGCTGTAATCTTCGTTCGGCATGACGTAGATGGTCTCGATCGCCGGCTGGAGGTGGCGGTTCATGAGCGCCATGTTGAACTCGAACTCGAAATCCGACATCGCGCGCAGGCCGCGGATGATGGCGATGGCGCCCTGCTGCAGGGCAAAATCGACCAGGAGGCCGCGGAAGGTGGTCAGGGAGACGTTGGGGAAGCGCGCGATGTTGGGCCGGATCAGCTCGAGGCGCTCCTCGGCCGGGAAGAGGGGGTTTTTCTCCGGGTTGTGCGCGATGGATACCAGCACCCGGTCGAACAGGCGCGTGGCGCGCTCCAGCACGTCGAGATGCCCGTAGGTGATGGGGTCGAAGGTGCCGGGATAGATGCAGAGGCTCATGGTCGTCGGGAGGATCCCGCCCGGCGGCCGCGGCTGCGCGCCGACCGGCCGCCGGGGCGGACAGACCATAAGAACAGGCCCGCCGTCGAGGGCAAGAGGGGAAGCGGGCGGGCCGGCCGGCGCCCATCTCCATCCTTGCGTGTCGCGGCGCGTCCAGTCCATACCTTGCCCATCCTTCCCGCCGCATGAACCTTCCCAACGCGCTGACCCTCATCCGCGTGCCGCTGACCTTCGCCATCGTGGCGTTGATGTACGGCATGTGGCCCTGGGCGGCGACGATCGCCTTCTGGCTCTTCATCGCGGCGGCCATCACCGACTGGCTGGACGGCAAGCTGGCGCGCGAGCGCAAAATCGTGTCGAATTTCGGGAAGTTCATGGACGCCCTGATGGACAAGGTGCTGGTCATCGGGGTGATGATCGGGCTGCTCGACCATGACTACCTGCGCCCCGTGCCCGACGTGGTGGTCGTGCTGCTGGTGCTCCTGGTGCTGACGCGGGAATTCCTCATCACCGGGCTGCGGATGATGGCGGCGACGCGCGGGGTGGTGATGGCCGCGGAAATGGGCGGGAAGATCAAGACGGTCATCCAGATGACGGCGCTGGGCTTTCTGCTCGGCGAGGCGATGTTCGCGCGCGACCTGGCGCGGGTGTTCCCGTGGCCCCTGGGGGTGGTGACCGCGGTCATTCACTGGATCGGCGTCGGCCTGTTCTTCGCGTCCATGTGGTTCATGCTTTCGTCGATGTGGAGCTATTCCCGCAAATACGGGCATCTCCTGTTCGATGAGCCGGCGGCATGAGACTCGCCCAACCGATCTGGCCGCGCTTCCTCCCCTCGACCCTCGTGCTGGCCCTGGCGACGCTCGGCCCGCTGGGCCGGCGCCGGCGCGCCCCGGGGACGTGGGGCTCGGTGGCCGGCCTGCTCTATTTCACCGTGTTTTTCTGGCCGCTCGGCTTCTGGCCGTGGTCCGCCCTGTGGATGGCGGCGTTCAGCCTGCCCGGGCTCTATTTCGCGGTGGCGTTGTGCGGTGAAGCCGAGTTCCGCCTCGGGCGCCGCGATCCGGCGGAGGTGATCCTGGACGAGGTGACGGCGATGCCCCTGTGCTTTCTCGGGTGGACGGCCCTGGTAAGGGTGTGGCCGGCGTGGGCCGTTTTCATCGCGGGCTTCCTGCTGTTCCGCCTGTTCGACATCACCAAGCCGCTGGGCATCCGGCGGCTCCAGGATCTGCCGGGCGGCTGGGGCATCGTGGCCGACGACGTGGTGGCGGCGCTGGCCGCGTGCGCGGCATTGCACGGCGCCGCGTGGGCCTGGGGGCGGGCGTGAAGGACCTGCTGCGCTCGCTGGCGTGGCGCGTGGCGGACATCTTCTTCCCGGCGGACCGGGCGGTGAACGGTTGGGCGCTGGCCGGCCGGGCCGCGGTGCTGGCGGTGGTCGTGGCCTACGGCTGGTGGTTCTTCCAGGTGCCGCTGCGGGAGATCGGCGAGGACCCGAAGTTCATCCACAACGTCCTGCTCGTCTTCCACGAGGCCGGGCACGTCATCTTCGGGCTGACGGGCAGCGAATTCCTGCGCGTCGCCGGCGGGACGCTCGGCCAGCTTTTGATGCCGCTGGTTCTCGCGGTCGCCTTTCGGATCACCAACCGGGATGCGTTCGGCGCCGCCTTGGGGACCTGGTTGCTCGGCGTCAGCCTGGCCGACTGTGCGCCGTACATCAATGACGCGCGCAGCCTCGCCCTGGTTCTGCTCGGCGGGCACACCGGGCGCGAGGTCGAGGGGCACGACTGGGAATACCTCCTCACGCAGCTGAATCTGCTGAACAAGGACGTGGTCATCGCCCACTACGTCCTGCTCGCCGCCCGGTGGCTCATGGCGCTGGCCCTGTTGTGGGCCGCCGCCGAACTGGGGCGCCAGTTCCGCGAGCTACGCCATCCGCCCGCCGCGCCTGCGGAATGACGGGCGACCGCCGCCGCGGTTCAGGGCGCCGGCGCAGGCAGGGTGTCCTGCGGCGTCGGCTCGTGGCGCTCCGGGTTGAACATGCGCGTCAGGTTGATCTGGCCCCGGAAGCGTCCGCCGGTGCTCAGCGTGTTGCCGTCCGGACCGAAGGTCGCGGTGACGTTGAAGCCGGCGACCCAGCGTCCGCGGGCATGGAAGACGAGCTTCTTGGGCAGGTCCCAGAAGATCCCGGGCCGAACCTGCAAGAAATCGTGGTCGCCGCCGCCGATGATGCGGGTCGTGGTGACGCCGACCTCCAGGGTATAGTGCCACGGGCCGCGGTCGTAGAGCAGGCCGGGGCGCAAGGTGAGGGATTTTCCGTGCGGTTCGTTCCGGCCGAAGTTGCCCGGCGTGGACGATTTCGAGAGGAGGTCCACGCTGCCGGTGATGAGGCCGGACAGGCCTTTGATGTCGTCGATTTTCCGGCCCATGGTGATGTACGGCGTGAAATGGTTGTGGCCGTCGGTGAGCTGGATGGGGGGTCGGCTGACGGGGTAGGAGGAATTGAATCCGAAGCTCGTGTCCCACGTCGGCCGCAACCAGATATGCCACGCGTATTTCGCGCCGAAATGCAGGGCGCTGAATCCGTTTCCGCTGTTCGCGCTGCGGAACACGTTATCGACGTAACTATCTGCAATGAAATTGAGTTCGAAGTGGTTGTTCACGCCCCAGCGGAACTCCAGGGGGATGCGCAGGTAGTCCTGGTTAATGAAGTCGCGGAAACTCGGCTGGAAATTGAACGTCACCTCGCCGCGCCGCGTGGTCTTCGGCATTTCGATTTCGAAGAAGCCCGGCATCCGGAAGAGGCTCGTCTGGCCGTTGCCATGCGGGGCCTCGGGCGCCGGGGTGTCCGCTAGCGCCGCCGGGGGATCTGGTTCGACGGCAGAAACATCCGCGGAAGCGGAGGCCGCTCCCGTTTGGGCGCGCCCGGGCGGGATCAGCGCCAATAAAAGCGCGAAAAGAGCGCGGGAGCGCCATGTTGCGTTCGTCATGGGCTGGTGCAGGTGCTGGAAGGCGGACCCACCACAGACAACAGCCCTGCGCTCCGGTTCAACCGGATTCGGCCGGCCGTGGCGTGGCCGGCAGGCACCCGCACGCGGGGCGGCGGCGCCCTCACGGCAGGATCTGCAGGTTCGCCATCGGGAGGCGCACGAGGAGGCCCTGCTGCAGGACATCCACGGCGATGACGACGCCCTGGGGATTGGCAGGGTCGTCGACGACGCCTTCGAGACCGTGGAGGGGTCCGCCCGCGACCCGGACGCGCGTGCCTTTGCGAAGAAGGGGATGGAGGCTCAGCTCGAGACCGGAGGCGATCACCGTGCGCACATCGTCCAGCTGGTGCAGCAGGGCGGGCTGGTCCTCGACCCAGAGCGCCCGCACCAGCAGGTCCTGCTGGTAGACGCGCTCCTTCTTCTCCGGCGGAATCTCGGCAAAGACGTAGCCGGGAAACAGGGGCTTGGTGAAGCGCTTGGTCTGCGTCCGGTAGCGGCGGACGCTCAGCACCAGCGGCAGGTAGTGGGCGAAACGCTCGGCCGCGAGCAGGGTCGCGAACTTTTTCTCGCAGCGCGGCTTGGTGTGGCACGCGAACCAGCGCGGCGCGACGAAATTGGGAAGGGTCTCGGCCATGGGATGCAGCGGACTCCGGCGACGCCGGCGGGAGCCGGCGAGAACGCGGGCTCCTACATTTTCACCAACCGCTGCAGGGCCAGCGCATAGCCCTCCAGCCCGCGGCCGGAAACCATCGCAACGCAGGCGCCGGCGGTGATCAGGCGGCGGCGGAATTTCTCGCGCCGTCGCACGTCCGAGATGTGCACCTCGATTGCCGGAAGGCCGCTGCCCGCGATGGAGTCGCGCAGCGCGATCGAAGTGTGGGACAGCCCGCCCGGATTGATGATGAGCCCGTCGTACTGTCGGTCGGCCAGGGCGCCGATTCGGTCGATCAGGGCGCCCTCATGATTCGACTGGAAGAACGTCAGCGCGACGCCGAGTTTTTTGGCCTCGGCGCGGAGCATTTGCTCGAGATCGCGGAGGGTCCCGTGGCCGTAGATCTCCGGTTCGCGGCGCCCGAGGCGGTCGAGGTTGGGGCCGTTGAGGACGGCGATTCTTTTCATCGAAGGTGGTGTGGATTCTCGGGAGTTCGCAGAGGCGGCGGAGGCGGGTGGCGCAATCGGCGCAATCCTCTCTGCTCCCTCCGCGCCCTCCTGTAAAGGACTACAACGGATTCCCCGTGGCGATGAACTCCCATGGGAGGCGGAACCGCCGGGCGAGTTCGGCGGCGAGGGCCCGCACGCCGTGGACTTCCGTGGCGTAGTGTCCGCACAGGTAGAGGTTGAGCCGGTGCTCCTGGGCGAAGTTGAACCATTCCTCGCGCAGCTCGCCGGTCACCAGCGTGTCCACGCCGGCGGCCTCGAGCGCCGGCACGGCGTGGTTGCCGCTCCCGCTGCAGATCGCGATCTCCCGCGGTCGCGCGGCGCCGTATTCGATCGCGATCGTCCGCGGGTACAGGCGTTCCAGCCCGCGGCGCAACGCGGCGCGCGGCTGGGACGACCGGGCGACGAGGGCGATGGCCTCGCCCTCGTGTTCGAGAAACCAGCGCCGGGGCTTCAGGCCCAGCTGGCGGGCGAGCAGCGCGTTGTTGCCGATCTGCGGGTGCGCGTCGAGCGGCAGGTGGCTGGAATAGAGCGCGCAGTTGGCGCGCAGCAGGGTCGCGAGCTTCCGGTAGGTGGACCCGGTCACGGGCCGGGGCGGTTGCCAGAACATCCCGTGGTGGACGATCAGGAAGTCCACGCCCGCGGCCGCCGCCTGTTCGAACGGCTGCTGTCCCGCGTCGACGGCGGCGCCGATCTTCGCGACGCGGCCGTCGTTGGCGACCTGGAGGCCGTTCAATGCGCCGGGAAAATCCGCAAACGCGGCACGGCGCGTGCGCCGGTCGCAGTACGCGACGAGATCAGCGAGTTGGGCCATGCCCCGTTGTACCCGGCCGGCCGGCCGGTAGAAGGCAAAAAACCGCGAGCGCTAGGGCGCGACCGGCTTGGTTCGTTGCCCGGGGGCCACGGCGCCCGACGCGACCGCCGGGGCCTCCGGCGAAGGCGCGGCGTCCGGGCGACGGAGCGGCCCCCCGGCCAGCGGCACCGTCAGCGTGAATCGGGTTCCGCCGGGCCCGGTCGCATCCAGCGCGAGGGTGGCCCCGATCTGGCGGGCGAGCAGTCGGCTGATGGCCAGGCCGAGACCGGAGCCACCCGGCCGGCCGGTCCGGCCCGGCTCGAACAGGTGGGCCCGCACCTCGGGCGGGATCCCGGGCCCCTCGTCGGTGACCGTGGCTGTCAGGCTGCTCCCGTCATGGCGAAGGTCGACCGCCACGCGCCGGCCCGGCGCAGAGGCCTCGACGGCGTTCTGCACGAGGTTGTTCGCGATCAGGCAGAGCAGACTGCCGCGGTGGCTGTCGAGGCTCTGCTCGAATCCGGCCGAGACCTCCAGCGCGACCCCCTTCTTCTCCGCGGCCGCCGCGTTTCGCTGGCGGATGATGGCGGCCAGCTCCCGCCCGGTCAGCTCGTAGGTGGCCTGGGCGGAGGCGTCGCCCAGCAGGTCCACGGCCTCCTGGATCATCGCCTGCATGCGCTCGGTGTAGCCGGCGGCCGTCCGCCAGTCGGGATGGGCGCTGTCGCCGTTGACCGCCGCGCGCAGCCCGGCGACGGAGCCCTGCAAGCCGTGGATCAGATGCGAGGTGATCTGGCCGAGGGCGGAGACCTTCGCGGCGAGGGCGAGTTCGAGATTCGCCCGCACGAGCCGCTCGTTGCGCTCGGCGATGACGCGCTGGGCGCGGCGCAGCGCGGCGTAGGCGGCGGCGAGCACGGCGGCGATGAGCAGCGCGCCAATGCCCAGGGTGGCGGCGGTCTGCCGGTTGACCCGTCCGTCGATGGTGGCGAGCTCCCCGGCCAGCGGCCGGCCGTCGATGTAGTACTGGGCAAAGCCGAGCACGGTGGCCGTGTCGCGCCCGTAGAGCGGCAGCAGCACCTCCAGCACGGGGGCGACGCGGGGTTGCGCGGCGAGGCCCACGCCGGTGAAGTAGCGGCCCAGCGGGAATTCCGCGTTGTAGCGGCTGATCGAGTCGCCCTTGAGCAGCTGAAAATAGTCCCCCACCGGCAGGTCGACGAGCAGCAGCGAATCGGGGGCGACCCGCAGCACGCGGCCCTGGGCGTCGAACACCACCACCGCCAGCATGTCCTTCTGCTGGGCGCTCTCCAGCACCGCCGCGAGCAGGTCCCCCGGACCGGCCGGCCGGCCGGCGAGGGCGGCCTCGCGCTGGCGCAACTGGCGTTCGGCCACGGGCCGCAGCACGTCCGCGCTGCGGTCGATGATGGTCTGGTGGATCTGGGCGCGCAGCTCTGTGCGAAAACGCACCACCAGCGCCGCGAAGATGGCCACGAGCAGCAGGCCGGTGGCGATCACCGGCAGGGCGAGGCGTGCGGGCCGGGGATTCATGAAGAGCGGGCGCGGCCGGCCGGCGCCTTCGCGCCGCCGCCGGGCGGCGGACCAGGCGCGACCGCGGCCGTGACAGGGCAGGGCTTCATGTCGACTCCGCGCCGGACGGCATCGGCGCCTCCGCCTAGTTCATCGCCTGCATTCCCTCGGCGAAATCCTTGAGCAGGGTGTTCAGGGATTTGCCCGCGGCGGGATCCGTGTTGGCGGCCGCGAGCTTGGCCAGCTCGCTGCGGATGGCCTCGCGTTCCGTCGACAGCGCGGCGATGCGGGCGGCGTTCTCCTGGTTGAACGCGTCGATGGCCTGCCGTGTGTCCGCGCCCGGCGCGTGCGCCTTGATCCGCGCCGCCAGGGCGTCCTGCAGCGCGGCTTTCTCCTGCTGGTAGGCGGTGATCCGGCCGGCCAGGGCCGCGGGCAGGTAGGACTGCGCCGACGGAGCGGCCGGAGGCGGCATCGCGGGAAGGCTGACCGCCTTCGCCTCGTCGGGGTAGACCCCGGAGAACCGCGTGTGCTCGTCCTGCAGGAGGCCGCGCAGCGTGGGCTGGTCGAGCTGGCCGGCCCACTCCGGCGGCAGGGCGAGGGCCGGAGCGGTGGCGGCCGCGGCCGCGCTCTGGGCGACGGGCACCACCGGTGTCCGCAGGAACAGCGAGTCCGCCAGCTGCTGGCCGAAGTACGGCGCGGCGCCCTGGAGCAACGTTGGCAGCGCCTCTTCCATCGAGGCGCCGGCGCTGCGGGTGCTCGCCTTGACGTGCCAGAGCAGCTTGGTTTCGCGGCGCGTGAGCGCCGCATAGTCGTAGGCCGATACGATGACGAAGTAGTGGTCATCGGGAAGAAGCTGCAGCAGCTCCTGCTCGCGCGGATCGAGGATCGGGATGTGCACGAGCGTCGGCTGGCGGCGGTCCATGATGTCTGTCTCCATCCGCTCGGCGTACCGCTTGGTCGCGACCAGGTTGATCCGGGCCTTGAGATTCGGCTCCATCTTGAACGGGCTCCGGACCTGGTGGGTGTCGCGGTGCAGGACGCCCCAGTGATAGGTGATGACCAGCGAGGGCGCCGCCTGGGCCGTCGCCTCCTGGTATCCCTGCGTTGCCAGGGCCTGGCGCAACGCTTGGGCGACGACGCCGGGGGACGGTGGTTTCTCGCCGGCGATGGGATCGCCCTCCTCGATGTAGCCGCCGTCAAAGGCGACGTAATAGAGGGGATGATCCGCCTTGGGCTGGGCCAGCGCCATGCCGTCCGCCGTGCGCTCGGCGACGATGAGTTCGTCAAGTTTTCCGCCCCAGGAGTAGGCCGCTGCCTGGGGCGCAGTCGCCAGTCCGGCCAGCAGCACAGCCGCCAGGGCCAAGGTGAGATGGGGAAGTGTTTTCATGGTGGGATGGGACAAGGGTTGTGGTTTGCCTTGGTCGTTGCTCGCGGCGTGCCAACCGCGGCCCGCGAGATCAAGGGACTGGAGACTCGGAGGTTGGAAAAGGAAGATTAGCCATTGTACGAAGGCTTGGGCGCGGGATCGGTTACAGGCAACCAAGCCGGCCGGCGGCGAGGCGGACGGGTTGGGGGGATGCAACCGGG
>JBAIXJ010000008.1:0-4002 GCA_037916645.1 Opitutales bacterium
CTCGCCGAGGCCTTCGTGAAGCACCTGATCCGCGACGTGCGCGCCAACTGCGCCGAGGACCTGGAACTGTTCGCCAAGTTCGTGGACAAGGGTCTGCTGCCGCGGCTCGACTTCGTGCTGGAGCGGCCGTTCCAGCGCGTGACCTATACCGAGGCGGTCGAACTGCTCGTCAAGAGCGGCCACAAGTTCGAGTACCCGGTCGAATACGGCACGAACCTCTAGTCGGAGCACGAGCGCTACCTGACGGAGGAGCACTTCAAATGCCCGGTCACCGTCTTCAACTACCCGAAGGAGATTAAACCGTTCTACATGCGCCTGAACGACGACGGGAAAACGGTCGCGGCGATGGACGTCCTCGTGCCCGGCATCGGCGAGATCGTCGGCGGCAGCCAGCGCGAGGAGCGGCTGGACGTGCTGGAGGCGAACATGCAGCGCCACCACCTCGACCCGAAGGACTACGGCTGGTACCTCGACCTGCGCCGCTTCGGCACCGTGCCGCACGCGGGCTTCGGGCTCGGCTTCGAGCGCATGCTGATGTTCGTGACCGGCGTCGCGAACATTCGCGACGTCGTGCCCTTCGCCCGCACGCCCGGCAACGCGGCGTTCTGAGCCGCGGCCCCCTACTCGGCCACGTATTCCGCGGCCACCGCGCCCTCCTGCTTTTCGTCGTCCTGCCGGTGGTGCGCCTCGGGCTTGAGCAGCAGGCACAACAGGATGCCGGCAAACAGGATCAGGCCGCCCAAGACAAACCCATTCTCAAAGCCCAGCACCTGGGCGCGCCGGGCGATGCCTTCGGCCGCGGCAAACGCGATCTTGTTCTGGGGATTTGCGACCAGGCCTGCCTCGTGACGGAAGACCATGTCCATGACGCGCAGGCCCAGGCGGATGTCGAAGCGCTGCGACTCCACCGGGAAGACCTCGCCGAGACGGACGGCGTGGACGTGAATCGAATTGGTCACGAAAGTATTCAGCAGCGCGATGCCGAGCGAGCCGCCCACGTTCTGAAACACATTCAGGAAGCTGCTGGCCATCGGCACCTCGTGCCGCGGAACGGCATTGAGCGCCGCAGCCATCAGCGGAGCCATCATCAACGCCAGCCCGGCCCCGCGGCCCACCTGGGGCAGGACCAGCATCGGCCACTGCGACATCGGATCGAGCTGCCCGAAGATCACGAGTGAACCGCCGACGAGCAGAGCGCCCACGGCGGTCAGCATCGCCGGGGTGTAGCGGTCGGCCAGCCGCCCGGCCAGCGGCATGGTCAGGCCGACGGCGATGGCGTTGGGCAGCATCCAGAGCCCGGCGTCGACCGGCGTGTAGCCCATCAGGTTCTGCAGGAAAATCGGAAAGAGAAACACGCTGCCGAACAGGCCGATGGCGCGGAAAACCGCGAGCAGGATGCTCAACAGGTAATTGCGGATGAGAAACAGCCGGAGGTCCAGGAGCGGATGCTCGGTCGTGAGTTCGATGGGAATGAACATGACGACACCGATGACGGTGATGGCCTCGCAGATGCGGATATAGTCGGAGTGCCAGCCCTTGACCTGGCCGTTGGACAGCGCGGTGAGTCCGGCGATCAGCGCCATCGACAGGAAGGCAAACCCCAGCACGTCGAACGGCCGCCGGGCCCCGCGGGCCCGCAGCGGCCGCATGACGATCAGGCCGGCGAGCAGCGTCACGGCGCCCACCGGGAGATTCACCGAGAAGATGGTCCGCCAGCTGAAGGCGTCGGTGAGATAGCCGCCCAGCGTGGGGCCGATCGCCGGGCCGGCCATGATGCCCATGCCCCAGATGCCCAGGGCGCGGCCGCGCTCATGCGGCTCGAAGAGCTCGGCCACGATCGCCATCCCGATCGGCTGGATCGCGCCGCCGCCCACGGCCTGGAGAATGCGCGCCGCGATCAGCGACTCGTAGCTCCACGCCATGGCACAGGCCGCGCTGGCCAGGGTGAAGAGCGTGAGGCTGCCGAGGTAGAGCGCCTTGTAGCTGATCCGGTTGGTGAGCCAGCCCACCAGCGGCATGACCACGGCCGACGTGAGCATGAAACCCGTGGCCACCCACTCGATCTGCTCCCGGTCGACGCCAAAGGTGCTCATCATGTGCGGCAGCGCCACGTTGACGATGCTGGAGTCCAGCACCGCCATGAACGTGCCGAGCATGATGATGCCCAGGACGCCCCACCGGTTGGCCCGCAGATCCTGCCCGCTAGTCATCCGCGACGTCCTGCGGTCGGCCCGGTGCGGCGGCGGTTCCGGAGCGGATCCGCAGCTCGACCGAAAGGCCCGGGCCCAGCGCCAAGTCGGGCGGCGCGGTGACGGACACGCGCAACGGCACCCGCTGGGTGACCTTGATGAAGGTTCCGGACACGCCCTCGGCCGGGATCAGGCTGAACTCGGAATTGGCCGCGCGCAGAATCTCGGTCACGCGGCCGTGCAGGCGCAGCGCCGGGTAGGCGTCGACCGAGATGTCCACGGCGTCGCCGATCGCCACCGCATGGAGATACTTCTCCTCGATGTTGGCATCCACGCGCAGGGTGGCCGGATCGAACATGCTGACCACCGGCTGCGCCGCCAGCGGCATGGCGCCCGGATCGAGCCAGCGCCGCACGACCCAGCCGGCAAACGGCGCGTGCACCGTGCAGCGCGCCAGGTCGCTCCGGGCGCTTTCAACGGCCGCGGCGGCTTCGGCCACCCGGCTCTGGGCCAGCGCGACGGCGGCCTTGGCGGCGGCGATGTCCTCCTTGCGCGAGCCCTGCTGGAGCAGCACCAGGTTCTGCGCGGCGTTCTCCCGGCTCTGCCGGGCAGCTTCGTAGGCGGTCCGCGCACGGTCGAGATCGTCCTCGGACACCGTGGCCTGCCGGAAGAGTTTTTGGAGCCGCTCAAATTCCAGGCGGGCCATTTCCTCGCGGCTCTCGAGGCTCCTGACGGTCGCCTCGGCCGCCTTGATCTCCTCCGGCCGGCTGCCGTTCACGGACTTCTCGTACAACGCCTGGCTGGCGGCCAGGCCGGCCTGCGCGGAAACCAGCGACGCCTCCGCCTGGTTCAGCGCCGCCTGCGGAATGGCGGGGTCGAGACGGAAGACCACGGTCCCTTTGCGAAGGTACATCCCCTCGTGCACGGGGATGTCGGTGATCCGCCCGTTGATTTCCGGCGCCAGGTCCACCAGGTGCCCGCTGAATCGGGCGTCGTCGGTGGAAACAATGCCCCGCATGAAGAAGTACCAGTAGCCGAGGACGCCCCCGGCAATCACCGCGACGGCGGCGAGGCCGATCAAGATGCCGCGGCGGCGGCGTTCGCCGTTGAAGCCGTTGCGGGCGGTCGAAACCGGCGGGCTTTCCGCCTTCGACGAGGGAGACAAATCAGGCGTGCTCATGGATGAAAAGCCGCTCAGACGGGTTGTGGGCCGGAAACACCGGCGCCGTGGAGAAACAAATCCACCACCGCCGCATGACTGCGCTGCGCGTCGGGCCAACCCTCGAGTTCCCACGAACGCGTGCGCAGCATCCCCAGCAGATACTCCGACAGGATTTCGGGCGGCATCTCTGATCGCACCTCCCGGGAGGCGACACCTTGGGCGATGATCTCAGCGACAGCCACCGTCATGGCCCGGCGGCGTTCCCGCCAGCGCTGGCGCAGACCCGGCCCGCTGTGTTCCATGTCGCGCTCGCCCTCCGACAGGATGATGCGGAACAACGGACGCCGGGCCTGGAAGAACGACACGATGTCGGCGCACGCGCCAAGCAGCCGCTCCTGAAACGATCCACCCTTCGTGGCGTGTTCCCGCAGCAGCCGGCACATGTCCTCAAAGCCCGCCACGGCGGCCTGAAACACCAGGTCCTCCTTGTCGGAAAAATACAGATAGATGGTGCCTTTCCCGACATCCGCCTGCTTGGCGATCTCATCGAGCGTCACCTCGTGGACGCGCCTGGTCCGGAATACCTGTTCGGCCGCCTGCATGATGCGCTGCTTCTTGTCGGCATTCATAACTGACTGACCAGTCAGTCAT
>JBAIXJ010000009.1:0-2858 GCA_037916645.1 Opitutales bacterium
AACTTCGGAAATCCATGCCGCCTGGCCGGCAGGCCGAGAATTCGTCTGGCGGTTCGTGGCCAGCCGCGGGGGCGGAAGCGAACCACGCCATTTGTCAGCTCGATGTGGCTGATCGCGACCTGCCCCAAGCCGCGCACGGCGATCCGGAGCTGGAGGCGCGGGGGCGCGGTCGGGCCGCGCCTCGGCGCTGGCGCTGTCTGCCCGGTGACGACCGCCAGCTCCACCGGGACGCCGATCTCCCGCCTGATCCTCGCCCGCGGGCGCGCCGCAAAGGCGCGGAATTCGATGAGCGGCAGGCCGTGCAGGATCGTCCACGCCCCGTCGGGCTGGTGCTGTTCCACGACCACCTTCTGCAGCGCCGGCGCGAAGTTGTGCACCGTGAACTGCAACTGCCAGGCGCCGCATACCGGCGTGACCTCCCAGATGAGTTGCGGGCGGGATGCCGCGCGCCGCAGCCACCTTCGCCACTCGTGAAGACGCGCCACGTCGCGATCGAGGATCAGTTCGTTGGGCCCCCGGACCCTGGGATCGCGGGAACGTCGCCACATGATCCGCGCGGCGGCACGGGCCGCGTGAAGAGCCCGGGCAAAAGCCCGTGCGTCTCCCTCAAGAGACGCAAGGGCCGCTGCGATGGTGGATCGGGCCTTCCTGTCCGCCAAAGCCTTGGTGACGGCGGAATGCCCGACGCCCATGTCTGTCGGGGGTAAACCCCGACCTACAGATTCGGCCACAGCGCGCCGCAGTTCGAACACCGCCTGCGCCGCCCGACGGACGAACACATCCCGTCGTGCGATATAGCGCCGGAAGGCGAGGCTGGCCGTGAGCGCGGGCGGAAGCCCCGTGCCGGGTGCCTGCAAATTCCGCAGTTCCTTCTTGAACGGTTTGGCGCCGTCGCGCCCGGCGCAGACGTCCCATCGATCGTTGATCTGCCAGCGATGATAACCGGAGAACGGGCGGGAATCGGCGGCCAGAATCGCCCGCCTTACGGCGCGGTCGTGCCGGCCAAACACCCGCTCGACGCCGCGCGCCAGCATCTCTTCCGGGTCGCCGATCCCGGGATTCAGCCACAGGCACGCGGCCGCTGCGTCCACGGCGATGGCCGTTTCGACGGCCAGCCGGTTTGGCTCCCACGAGGTGACCAGGAATCCGGCGGCGCCAACCCGGCGGCACCGCCGCCACCAGGAGACGATGTTGGCCAGACGCTCGCCAAAGACGGGCATCGGCTCGTACCGGAAGGCGCCGTTCATCGGGCAGCCCCAGTATTCGATGCCCCGCGCCCCCAGCGGCGTCGCGAGGTCGATTTCGGCGAAATTGCGGAGCTCGACGCGCGGATGGCGGGAAAACGGATAGTAGTACCAATCGTACGCGACGATGTCGCGCGGCAGCCGGGGGATGGCCGCCGGCAGCAGGGCGAGCATGTCCGCCCACATGCCGAGACGCAGGCCGAACGAACGGGCCAGCGTGTGCAGCCGGACGACATGGCGGGAAAAATGGCCGGCCAGTCCCAGCCGGCGGATCTCCGCCCGGCAGCGCGGGCATCGGCCCAGGTGAAACGATTCATCCAAGCCGACATGCACGATCCCGGCGGTGCAGAAGGGCGCCACGTCGCGCAGCAGCGTTTCCGCGACCTCCAGCGTGCGCGGGTGAAGGGGGCAGATCTGGCCGCGTTCGAGCGGCCGGTCGCGCGCGTCGCGCAGTTCGTTCAGATCCCGCAGCCGCGCGACTTTGATCAGGTATTGAGTGTGACCGAGGAGATTGACAATGGGCACGACGCGGATCCCGGCGGCGGTCGCCGCGTCGACGAGGCGGCTGAATTGCCGATACGTATAGGCGTCGGGGCGGGCGACGCCCGGCAAGCCGGGAAACTCGACGGCATCCTCAAGATGCAGGTACAGCTGCTGATAGCCCCATTCGGCGTACCGGGGCAGCCACCGGAGCAGAAAGTCGAGCCGCTCCACTTGGCGGGCGAGATCCCACTGGAAGGCACGAATAGGGAGCGGTGAGGTCATTTTGTAGGTCGGGGTTTATCCCCGAAGCACGTCGGGCGTAAAGCCCGACCTACACCGCCTTGGGTGTGCCTGTCGGATGCTGTCGCAAATACTCCCGCAGCCATGCCCGGCCGCCAGCTTCGTCCGTGAAGGCCCCCTCCAGCTGGGCCTCGGCGCACGCCGCGAGGATGGGCTTGAAGGACGGGCCCGGCGCCAGCCCGAGTTCCAGCAGATGCCGCCCGAGGATCAAGGGCCGCGGCTCGGCATCGTGGACGGCGAGCACCCGCGCCTGGTCCCGCAGGGCGCGGATCCGAGCCTCCGTGTCGGCCGACACCAACGGCGGCCGCCCGAGGTGATCGGCCCACATGACGGTGCACAGGTCGTCGATCGACGCCGGCGCCAGCTTCCGCGCGAGACGACGCACCGCGCTGTCGGTGAATTCGGGTTGTCCGTGATGATGGGCCAGATGGTGGAGCACCAGCGGCCGGACCCATTCGACGAGGTCCAGCGGCGCGCCGATGCGCTGGAGGAAGGCTTCGGTCGGCGGCACGCCGGCCTCCTCGTGCCCCGGACTCAGCCAGCGCAGCGTTCCCCGGCGCTCCGCGTGCACCGTGGTCGCCGCTTTGCCGAAGTCGTGCGCCAGAACCGCAAACGACAGGTGGCGGCGCCGCGGGGAATCGCTCGTCTGCCATTCCTCCAGGCGCGCCAGCGCATCGAGGCAGAGTTTGGTATGGACCAGCACGTCGCCTTCCGGGTGCCACTCCGGTTCCTGCGGCAGTCCGGCGAGTGCGGCAATCTCCGGGAAGTGGACGAGCCAGCCGGTCTGCTCAAGCACCGCGATTCCCCGCGAGGGCACGGTGGATTTGACGG
>JBAIXJ010000010.1:0-9958 GCA_037916645.1 Opitutales bacterium
CTGCGCAGCCTCGACGAGCGGCGGCGCCTCCTGGAGGGCGCGGTCGAGGCGTACCGGCGGACGCTCACGATTTCGCAGAATCGGTACGACGCCGGCGTGACCGCCCGCAGCGACGTCGTCTCGGCGCAGACCCAGCTCGACAACGCCCGCGCCCAGCTGATCGACGTCGGCGTGCAGCGCGCACAGCTCGAGCATGCCATCGCCGTGCTCACCGGCCGCGCCCCGGCGGAGGTGACGATCGCGCCGCAGCCCGCCTTCGCGCTGGCGATGCCGGCGATCCCGCCGCAACTGCCGGCGAGCCTGCTCGAGCGCCGGCCCGACGTTGCCGAGGCCGAGCGGCAGGTCGCGGCGGCCAACGCGCGCATCGGCATCCAGACCGCGGCGTGGTTTCCGGCGATCTCGATCTCGGCGTCGGATGGCTTCCAAGGGTCGGTCCTCGACCAGCTCCTGACAGCGCCCAACCGCTTCTGGTCGCTCGGCGCCCAGGCAGCCGAGTCGCTGCTCGACTGGGGCCAGCGCAACGCCGACGTGCGGGCGGCCCGCGCCGCTTACGACGCCAGCGTGGCCGGCTACCGGCAGACGGTGCTCGGCGCGTTGCAGGAGGTGGAGGACAATCTCGCGAGCCTGCACATCCTGGAGGAGGAGGCGCAGGTGGAGGACGCGGCGGTGGGCGAGGCGGCCGAGGCGGCGCGCATCGCCCTCAACGAGTACAATGCCGGCACGGTGGACTACACCACCGTCGCGACGGCGCAGGTCGCCGAGCTGAACAGCCGGATCTCCGCCCTCACGATTCTCCGCAGCCGCCTGACCTCCAGCGTCGGCTTGATCTCGGCGCTCGGCGGCGGCTGGACGACGGCTGATCTGCCCGATGCGCACGGGGTTTACGCGGGCGAAAAGCGCGGCTGAGTGGAATCGGGGCACGGGCCGCTCGACAGCGCGGTTTCAGGGAACATAATTGCGCGGACGGTTGACCTACTGGGGTGGGCAACCGGGTCCTCCAGCCCCGGGCATCCAGAATGAAATCGTGCTTTTACTTCGCCTTCGCGGCGGTGGCGGCCGGCGCGACGGCGGGTTCGCTCGGCGCCTCGGTGATCAAGGAGACCGCGCCGCTCTATACCCGCGTCGAACGCGCCGTGGCCGTGCCGGCCGAACTCCGCGACCATGTCCTGTTCGTTGACGTGATGGTCAACGGACAGGGGCCGTTCCGCGTGTTTGTCGACACGGGGTGCTCGGTCACGATCTTTTCGCCGGAGCTGGCGGCCGCAGTGAAGGCCCAGCCGGCGCCGGACGACGGGGCCACGGTCGCGGCCTTGAACGCCCTCGGAGACCAAATCCCCGTCCAGCGGGCGCTCGTCAAATCCATCGAGCTGGGTGGCGTGCGGTTTGAGGGCGTGATTGTCGGAATCGTGCCGATGACGGCGCTGCGGCAAATTGACGGCCGGCCCGTCGACGGGGCGCTGGGGTTTTCGCTGTTCTCCGACGTGGTGCTGGGCCTCGACTTTCCGGGCCGCCGGCTGCTGCTGGGGCCGGGCTGGCCGGCGGAGGTCCCGCCGTTGCGGGCCGAAATGAGCGTTCGCGAGCACGCCGAGGTTCCGTTCGTTGTCGCCACACTGCAGGACCAGACCTTTGAAGTGGAGATCGACAGCGGCTCCTCGGGCAATCTGCATCTGCCGGCGGACCTGGCGGACATGCTGTCCTGGAAGGCGGAGCCGCGCCCCGGACCGCTGATCGAGGCCATGACCGAGGCGGCGCGGGAATACCTCGGCCGGGTGAACGGGCAGCTCGCCCTGGGCGATCTGGTGCTCCCGGAGCCGGTCGCCTCGATTGGCGGCCAGTTGCCCAGCATCGGCTACGATGTGTTGAGCCGGTTCTGTGTCGCCTTCGACCAGCGGACGGACCGGGTGCGGTTCTATTCCGCCCGGGCCGGGCCCTTCCTCTCGCCGCCGGAACGGAGCGTGGGTCTCAGCGTAAGCCTTGATCCGGCGGGCTGGCGGGTGGTGCGGGTCATTCCCGGCAGCCCGGCGGAGGAGGCGCGGATCGCCTCCGGCGACCTGATCACCCGGCTCGAGAATCAGCCGGCTTGCGAATGGTCCCACGACCAGTTGCACGACTGGGTGGAGACCCACGACACGATGCGCCTGCGGGTGGTGAGCGACGGCTCGAGCCGCGACCTCCAATTGCGCACCTGGCTGCTCGTGCCGTGAGGCTGGCGGCGGCCGGACCATGGCCGACCGTGCAGGCCGCGCACAGCGTATATTCGGGGAGACGCGCAGCTAGCCCGAGAGGCGTTTGGCGCAGCGGAGACCGCAGACTCCGGCACGTCGGGTTCCCTGCCGCCGTCGCCGGGACCGATTCCGGCGCCTACCCTTTCGCCTGGGCGCGGAGCGTCCCCGCCAGCGTTCCGGACCTGTCATCTATTAAATGACATCCCGCAGCGTCGGGATGTCATTTAATAGATGACGAAGGGCCGCGCGACCCGATCCGGCGGCCGCCGGGAGGCGGAAGCGCTTGGATGCGGCCCGGCTACCCCGGCACCGCGGGGCAGCCCGGCCGGTTCTCCAGCACCCTATGACTATGCCGGGCGCCGGTGTGCGGCGCCCAGGTGACGAAAACCGACCAGCGCGGCGAGCGATCCGGCCAGCATCAGGAGGGTCGCCCCTCCGTCAGGCACGTGGGTGAGCGAGCCGAACAGGCCGTGGTCCTCGACCTGGCCGTCGCCCGGGATGCCCGCGGTGAAATAGAGGTCGCTCTTCTTCCCGCCGCTGCCGCCGTTGCCAAAGGTAAGCCCCCACAGGCCGTCAACGGTGATCGGATTGCTGCCGGGATCCCGCAGGGTGTCGATGAAGTTGCCGGAGGTGGAGTCAAATACGTTGATGCTGCCGTCGCCGAAATTGCCCACGAGGAGGTCGCCGCCGAACGGCCCGAACCCCGTCGGCGCCATGGCCAGGCCCCAGGGGGAATTCAAGGCTCCGCCGGAAATCAGGCGCTTCACCAAGTCGCCGTTGAGATCAAAGATGTTCACGTAGCCGAAGCCCGCCCCGGAAACGTTATTATTGCCGGCCGCATCCTGCTTGGCGTAGGTGACGTAGAGCTGCCCGCCGATGTTCTCGATGTTGAACGGCGCGTATCCGGCGGGCAGGTTGGGATCGGTGAAGTTTCCGGAGAGCGCAGGGGCCCCGGCGCTGGGCAGGACGGTGATCTGGTTGTTGTGGAAATCCGTGGCGTAGAGGTAGCTGTTGGCGCCACTGTGGCTGATCGCGAGACCCTTGTAGACCGCGCCCGCTCCCGAGTTGTTGGCCAGACTCTCGGCGGTGGTGCCGAGGGCGCCGCGCCAGCCGTTGATCGTGCCGCCCTCGGTGGCGAAAAGGAACAGGTCGCCGTTGAAGGCCGACGTGCCATTGAACGCCGCTCCCGTCGGAGCCCCCGCGCCGCCGGTCGGCGCCGGAATCGAGACCACGAGGCTTGGAATGGTGTTGGTGGCGCTGTTGTACAGTGTGCTGACGCCGGCGCCGTTGTCCGAGAACCAGAACGGTGACGTCGCGCTGGAGGTGATGCCCCATGGATTGACCAGGTGGGCATCGGTCTGTGCCGCCTCCCCGGGGATGTCGGAGATCAGCTTGGTCTCCTGGAAGGTGTTCGGTTGGCCGCGGACGATTGCGGCCGACAGCAGCAGGGCCGCCAGTCCGAGGGCGGGGGCGAGGGGTGCGAGGGGGAGCGAGTGCGTTTTCACGGCGTGTGGGGCGAAGTGTTGGTGGAGTCCGGCCAACGGAAGGGGAAAGGTTGGGTCGGGAGGCCGGTGCTGGTGGAACCGTCCGCACAATTGACGGCGGCGAAAGTGGCCCTTGGTAACAACGCTGTTACCCGGACGGCAGGCGCGGCGGAGGACCGCCCGGATCGGCAAAACTTGGTCATCGACACCGCGGCGCCGGGGTGGATGGTGGGGCGTGAGCGCAGATCTGTCGTCTTCTCGAGGGCCGTCGCCATGAAGAGTCCGCTTCCTCGCATCTCCTGTCTTTCACCGGTGGCCGCGGCGCTCGCCGCGGCGGTGCTGCTCAACGCGGCGGGTCCGGCGTGTGGCGTCGCGCAGGACCTCTACCGCCTGCCGCCCGGGGCGCAGACCCGCTGGGCCAGCGCCGAAAATCCCTCCGGCGCCAAGGGGGCGGGCGCGCAGACGAACGAGGGGCGCAAGGGCAGCCCGAGCTTCGCGCTGCCGGCCGGCGGCACCCGCGTGCTGGCGGAGGCGGCCGGCACGAGCGGCATCGTCCGGCGGATCTGGCTGACGGTGAACCACCGCGACCCGGAGATGCTCCGCGGGCTGCGGATCGATTGTTTCTGGGATGGCGCGACGAAGCCGGCGGTCAGCGCGCCGCTCGGCGATTTCTTCGGGAGCGGCCTCGGACGCATGAGCCGGATCGAGTCGGCGCTTTTCGCGAGTCCCGAGGGACGGAGCTTCAACTGTTTCATCCCAATGCCGTTTCGCACCGGCATGAAGATCGTCCTCACCAACGAGACCGCCCGCCCCGTGGAGATGGTTTTTTATGACGTCGACTACACCATCGGCGACGTGCTCGGGGACGACGCGCTTTACCTGCACGCCTGGTTCAACCGGGAGAACCCGACGGAGTTCCTCCGCGACTACACCATCCTGCCGCGGGTGGCGGGGCGCGGCCGCTTCCTCGGCGTCAACCTCGGCGTGATCGTGAACCAGAAAGAGTTCTTCACCTCGTGGTGGGGCGAGGGGGAGGTGAAGATGTACCTCGACGGCGATGGACCGTGGCCGACGCTCGCCGGCACGGGCACGGAGGACTACGTCGGCTCGGCGTGGGGTCTCGGCGCGTTCTCCAGCGCCTACTCCGGGTGCACCTGGGACCGGGAGTACCGGTTTTGCTTCTACCGGTGGCATGTGCCGGACCCGGTCTACTTCCGCTCGGATCTGCGCGTGACCTGGCAGCAGATCGGGCTGTGGGATCCGAAGACGGTGCCGCTGTTCCGGAGCGCGGGGCGCGCCTACTTCTACATGAAGCCGGACCAGGGTATCGACTGGAACAATCCGAAGCTGACAACCTACGGCCTCATGGAACGCCGGGACGACGTCTCGAGCTGCGCCTACTTCTACCTCGACGGCCCGACGGACGATCTGCCGCCGCTCATGGCCGTGGCCAAACGGACGGCTGGCCTGGGGCGGGAGTAGGGCCGGGCGGATCCGTCCTCGGATGCCGGCGCGGGCAAGTCAGGGGGCCCGACCGGCGTACGATGGAACTGCCGACGCCGGGAGAAAACGCCCCGGTGTCGGATTGGACCCCTGGTCAGCCGCGGACCGGGCCGCCGGAGCGAAAGAAAGCGTTCCGCGGCCGGCGGTTGGAATGCCAGAATGGGCGGAACGGGGTCGCCGCGGGCGCGGCCGGCCGGGTGAACGCCCGTTCTTCTGGGGCCGGGGCCGCGGGCGCGGGAGGCGTGCTGCCCGCAAATGGATGGTCCGTGTGCACCGGGATGTTCTGCCGGATCAGGCGCTGGATGTCGCGGAGCCACGCCCGTTCGGAATGGTCGCAGAAGGAATACGCGAAGCCAGACGCACCCATGCGCGCGGTGCGACCGATGCGGTGCACGTAGGCCTCGGGCTCGTTGGGGATGTCGTAGTTGATCACGAGGGCGATGCCCTTGACGTCGATGCCACGGGCGGCGATGTCCGTGGCCACCAGCACGCGGGTGCGGCCGGTGCGGAACTCCTCCAGGGCCCGCTGCCGCGCGCCCTGCGACTTGTTGCCGTGGATGGCGACGGCGCGGATGCCGTCGCGGTCGAGGTGGTGGGCAAGGCGGTTGGCCCCGTGCTTGGTGCGGGAGAAGACCAGGGCAAGGCCCTCGCGGTGGCGGGAAAGCGTGTGCACGAGCAGGCGGTGCTTGTCGCGCTGGTCCACGTGGCAGACCCGTTGCTCGACGCGGTCGACCGTGGATCCAACCGGCGTCACCTCGATGCGGACGGGTTCGTGGAGGAAGCGCTGGGCCATCTCGCGGATCGCCTCCGGCATGGTGGCCGAGAACAGGAGCGACTGGCGCCGGGCGGGCAGGCGGCCGACGATGCGCTTCACGTCCGGCGCGAAGCCCATGTCGAGCATGCGGTCGGCCTCGTCGAGCACGAAGATCTCGACGCGGTCGAGCGCGGCGTGGCCCTGCTCGATGAGGTCGAGCAGGCGGCCGGGGGTGGCGATCACGATCTCGACGCCGGCGGCGAGGGCGCGGATCTGCGGCTGTTCGCCGACGCCGCCGAAGATGACGGCATGACGGAGCTGGAGGTGGCGGCCGTAGCGGGCGAAGCTTTCGTCGATCTGGGCGGCCAGCTCGCGGGTGGGGGTGAGGATGAGCGCGCGGGGGCGGCGCGGGGTGCGGGGCTGCGGCCGCTCCGTGAGGCGCTGCAGGATGGGCAGCGCGAAGGCCGCGGTCTTGCCCGTGCCGGTCTGGGCGCAGCCGATGAGGTCGCGGCCCTCGAGCAGAGGCGGGATGGCCCGCGCCTGGATGGGCGACGGATGGGTGTAGCCCTTGTCGGCGAGCGCGCGCAGCAACGGTGCGATGAGCTTCAACGAAGCGAAGGTGACAGTGGAATCTTGATTCATGGGTTGGAGGCGGACGCGCGGGGCGTCCGGCGCCGCCGCCCGGGAGGGGCGGAGGGCGCGGATTGTTCGGGAGCGGACCGGCGGGCGGCGCCGGCTCAACGCGGTGCGGTGTACGAAGACACCGGCCGGCAGAACCGGGACGCCAAAAAACGGGCCGTGGTATGTTTTCGATGAGCGATGGAAACCTCTGAACGGTCTCTCATCGAAGAAACGCCCGAAGGGAGGCGGACGTTCCGTGGTCACGAGAACCGTGCCCTCACATCCGCCTGACGGGCGGGAAGGTCGCCGCCCCCGCCCCGCATGGCAAGCGATTAATTCAATTTTGTTTTTGGCGCGTCCGGCGGCGGGGCGGCGATTTCAGCCCGGAATTTCTCGATGTCCAGGTGGCGCAACACCCAGGTGATCCGCCACCAGGCGGGAAAGAAATGGAACCGGAACATTTCCCGGATGGCGTCGTCCGCGGTCCATCGATCGACGAGCATCCGGTAGGCCGCCACGCAGAACCCGGATCGGTCGTTCCCCTTCCAGCAGTGGATGAAGACCGGCTGGTTGGCCGGATCCTGAATCACGCGGAAGAAGCGCACGAGCTCGCCTTCCGTGGGATTCAAGGGCGTCATCCGGATCCAGAAATACTTCAGTTTGGTCCCCGCCAGGAGCCGCCGGTCGTTGTGGATAAGGCGGCAATCGATGACCGTCCGGGCCCCGGCCCGCTCCAGTTCGCGGAATCCCTCGGCTGTGGGTTGCGAGCCGCGCCAGAGGGCCGGGGAGACCTTCGCAAAGTTCCTCACGCCGGGCAGGCAGTCGTCGCACGGCGTGTCCAGCTTCACCGTGCCCGTGCCCGCGGGCACCGATGCACAACCCTGGCCAAACAGAACAACGAGCGCGGCGACGGCGGCGAGGCTGGTCCTCAAGCGGGGTTCAATCCTCCGACGGCCAAGAAAGGGCCGCTCGCGCACGGAACCGGCACCCCGGCGGGAGGCGACGGGCCTGGCGGCGGTGATCGGGATGGGCACGGATGGGCCGGCGACGATGCGATCGACGCATCCCAGGCCGGCGTCGATACGCTAGCCCAAATTGCGCTTTTGCCAATGGGGGCCGGGGCCCGGCCCGGACCGGCGCCGCCCGGTGCGGGTCAGAAGGGCACCCGGCGTCTGATTTCCCCGGGGAGTTCGTCGAGGCTGTGCACGACCACGACACCCGTGGGATCCAGGTCGGCCTTCATCTCGTACATGCGGGACATGCCGTAGCTGATCCGGGTCGGGCCGACCATGTAGGCCAGCGAACCGGGCTTCTTCTCCCGGAGCCGGCGGGCCCATTGGGCGATCGCGTCGATGCAGCCGTTGGAGAGCTTGAACTTGTCCGGCGGGATCTTGCTGGCGTCCCACACCCGGACGGGGTCGCCCGGAATCTGGTCGATGACCGGCTCCAAATGACGCAGCAGCGCCAGGGCCACCTCGTCCGTGTACGTGCCGACCACCCGCACGGAGATGACGTGATCGACGACCGCCACCTCGGCGGAGGCATTGGGGAATTTCAGGGTGGTCTTGTCCATGGCGCGCCGGGCCGGGCGGGTCTCGTCGCCGAACGTTGAATAGGGCTCAGGGACGACCGCTTTCTCGCAGCGCACTTGTGCTCGGCATTCGGTCCGGCGATTGGTTGGGCCTGTTGATCATCTGAATATGGTGTTCAGGGCATGACCCAAAGCGAAGTCGGCTGGAGCAAGTGGGGGGACCTCGCGATTGCGAAGCGGAAGGAGGCGGTCGAGCAATGCGTCTTCGAACCGTGAATCGTCGGATTTCACCACCAAGCGCTCGGCAGTGACAGTAACACTCAGGGTCGCGCCACTATGCAAAGGGACGGCAAACACGCTGGGGGCAAGTTCCTGCGGCATCGGCTCCCCGAGGCGAGCTGTCGGCCCGAATTTCTGCGTAAGGAACATGGATAGCGTTTCATTCGAGCTAAATGACCGATGCTGATCGTAGACGTAATACGCGGCTGCACAGAGCCAGTCTCGCTGTGGCCTATCGACAAAGTCCCCAAGCGTTGCGTTTTTCCCAAAAAGCACTGCCACCCAATATGGCGACAAATTGAACGTCACACTTTCCTTTGGAGAGACGCAGCTGCACAGGAGTGCACCGACCAGACCTAGCGTGAGGCCTTTGACAAATCTCATGCTGCCATCGTTGGCCCAACGATCTTGAGGCCTGCCAGGCCGGACGGCGGGCGGTGATCTCCGATCTGGCGTATGCCCGGCATTGGCAGTGGTGGGTTGTTGGTTAGGCTGCCTTTTTACCATGTTTGCGTCGGAGAAAAAGCCAACAGGGAACAAAGAACTCCAAGAACCCAAAGAGGCCGATAAGGATCCCGCCATATCCACCCATCCCGCCCAAGAGCCCACCTAGCATGGTCGCGGGGAAAAGCAGGATGATACCTATCCAAGAAAATGGGCTTCCTGGGCCGTCTGGACCGACGTCTTGCATGAGAAAAATGCAAACACCCTCGATGGCCAGGGCCACCACTGCTGCAGTGAAGGGAATCTTGAGCTTAGTCACAGCCTGCATTGCGGCCTAACAGTGTAGGTGGGCCAAAGTCGGCTGGACACAATCGACCGGCCGGACGGCGACAAAAGCCAAAAGTCCGAAAAAGGTCAATTTCGGGACGGACGTCCGTGAATGCCGTTGGGCGCGCGGGCTTCACACAATTCCGGACAAGCGCGTTCGCGCCCCTTCGCGACCTTCGCGGTGAAAAGAAGCTATGGGCTCCAGGCTGAAAACCCGGGGTCGCCCGCGAGCGGGCTTCCTACAATCCCGGAGGCAATCGTTCGCGACCCGGTCACTCCGCGCTGGCGCTGACCGCCTCAACCAGCGGCACCTTCGGGTCTGTCGAGTGCGAGTTCGTGATCTCGTAGCCGCGGCCGTCGCGGAGGAGGATGGCCGCGGCGGCGGGATGGGCCGGGGCGGCGGCGCCGCGGAAATCGTCGATGCGGACGCGATCGAAATGCGAGATCGCCAGGCCGCGGGCGAAGAACGGCTCGGTCTGGCCGTCCCAGGTGATCGCCACGTCGCGGAGCGACAGGTTCTTCACGTACTCGGCGTCGAGGCCAGAGATATCGTGGCTGAACAGGTTGAGCTTGGGGTCGGTCACGGGCCGCAGGTCGAGGTTGCCGCCGCTCGAGGCGTTCAGGCGGCTGTTGCGGAGCTGGAAGGTGACGTCGTCGAACGACACGTCCTCGATCACGCTTTCGGCTGTGCCGTACACGAGCAGGCCGGATTCGCCGGTGGCGACGATGTGCGCGAACTTGAGGTTCCTGATGCGGCCGATCGGGCCCTGCTCCTTGTTGCGCACGGCGG
>JBAIXJ010000011.1:0-4896 GCA_037916645.1 Opitutales bacterium
AGGTTCGTGCGGACGTCGAACATGGTCATGACGATGCCGCCGATGTCGAGGCCGCCGTTGATCTCCGGGACGCGCAGGCGCTCGACGAGCTTGAGGATCTGGCCCAGGCCCTCGAGCGCCATGTACTCGCACTGGAGGGCGACGATCAGATGGTCGGCGGCCGCGAGGCTGTTCATCGAGAGCATGCCGAGCGCCGGCGGACAATCGATGATGATCGCCCGGTATCCGCCGGCATCCCGCACCGGCTGGAGAGTCTGGCGGAGCCGGAGGAGATAGTTCTCCTGCTGGGCCAGTTCCACCTCGATCGCGGCGAGATCGACCTCCGAGGGAATGACGGCCAGATACTCGTACGGCGTCGGGGTGATCATCTCGAGGGCGGCCCCCTCGCCATGCAGCGGACCGTAGAGGCTGTGCCCCTCCTGCTTCTCGATCCCGAGCGCGCTGGTGGCGTTCGCCTGCGGGTCGAGGTCGACGAGCAGGGTGTGGATCTTCCGCTCGGCCAGCGCGGCGGCGAGGTTGACGGCCGTGGTGGTTTTGCCGACGCCGCCCTTCTGGTTGGCGATGGTGAAGACGTTGGTGGCCATGACGGGTTGGCCCATGACTAACGGCCCGGGCCCGAGGGGCAAGCGCGACGGCGGGCCGGAGGATTTCGTCGCCCCGGGGAAAAACGCCGCGGTCGTTCGCTTTTGCGGGGTAGCCGGATATGTAGCCGCAGTCCGGGCCCAACCTGGATTCCGGTCCCGCCCTCCCAGTGAAAATCTTCGCCGTCACCTGTCTGCTGTTCGCCGGCATGCTCACCGGTTGCGCCTCAACGCCGATCGCGGTGAGCCCGTCGGGCACCATCGGCCCGCCCCGAATCGCGGTCGAGGACGACCGCCCCGGCCGGCCGCCGCCGGCCGTGATCGGGGAATGGTACGGAAGTCCCATCGTGCTCCCCGGGAATCTGACCGCCAAGCAGCTGGTGTCCGATGCCGTGGGCAAGAGCTATCCCCGGGCGAAGGTGCAGCTGGACGTCTTCTGGATCACCTCGGGCGACTTCAAAGGCGACGGACCTTCGCCGATCGTCGGGCGCCTGCGCGCCCACGTCGTCAACGGCGCCAAGAGCACGGTGGTGAATGCGTCCGCACAATGGAAGGCAGTCCGGCCGACCGACGCGGATTTCCGGCGCGTGCTGGACGGCCTGTTGGACGACATCGAGGGCACCCTGGCGATGATGCAGATGGTGAAGGAGCTTTAGGCGCGTCGGAACGGCGGGAGCGATCGATAGCCGGGGCGAGATCGCAAGAGGAAACTCCGATGACGGAGGCTGCCGGCCGCCGCCGGTCACGGCGCGGGCCGCACCGTGAGCGTGGCCGCGGCGCTGGTCGCGGACACCGGCAGGCCGCCTGGCGCAAGATCCTTCGCCGCCAAGTCGTACCCGTCGAGCGCAGCGGAAACGGTCACGGTTAATTGGCCCGCGGCCGCCGGCTGGACGTGTGCGAGGGTCAGCGTGGCGGTGGTGGCTCCCGTGATGACGGAGCCGTCGGGACCGCGGCCGTCGACGAGCGGCGCGCCGTTGAATTTCCACTGGTACGTCGGTCCGGGTGCCTGGGCGTCTCCGGGGCCCGCGACCTCGACCGTGAAGCGCGCGGTGCCGCCCACGGCCACGGTCTGGCTTTGGGGCTGACGGGTGAGCGCGAGGGCATTGCCGGGCAGCACCGGCCCCACGTCCGAATCGCCGGTGAATTGGACGTTGGCCGCATTGAAGATCTTGAAGCCGGGCGCTCCGGGGATGCGAACACGGTCGAGGGTGACGTTCGAGATCAGATAGCCGTCGAGCGGCAGACCCCACAGGATGCTGTAGGCCTTCGTGCCGGTGGCGGTCAGATTGGTGATGGTGATGTTCGCCCAGGAAGGAAGGGTCTGGCTCGCGAGCGAATTCGGCGGGACGGCGTTCCATGCTCTGACCTTGTCCCGATCGACGGCGTTGGCGCCGGAAGCGACTCCGGGGTTCCCGACATTCCGGTAGTAGCTGTAGAATACGATCGGATAGCTCACATTCCGCATGGTGAGATTGGCGTAGGTGATGTTCCTGACGTTGCCCCCCTGCGTGGCATCAGCCTTCAGGCGCAGTCCGGTTCCGGTGCCGTCGAACGAGCAATTCTTCACCTGCATTCCGTCCAGCCCGCGGTTGCTCTGTCCGCCGACGGACATGCCGTGCCCGGTGCCGAAGGCGCAATCGGCCACGGTGACGTCGGTGCAGAACGCGCTGCCCGGTTTCAGCACCACATTGTCGTCGCCGCAGGCGACGGCGCAGTTCTGCACGAGCTGGTGCGATCCGGACGGATCGATGCCGTCGGTGTTGGGCGTGCCGTCGGGCGCGCGGATGGTGACGGCGAAGACCGTGAGGTTGTTCACGGCGGACATGGCGCAGTGAAACATCGGCGAGTGGGTCAGCGTGAGCCCGGAGACCAGCACGCGGTCGCAGTCGTTGAAGCGAATCAGATCCGGCCGCCGTGGCATCTGCCGGTTGGCGCGGAACGCGGACCACCAGGCCTCGCCGTCGCCGTCGATGGTGCCGCCACCCGTCACGGCCACGTCGTGGGCGTTGCGGGCGGTGAGAAAGGTGGGATACCCGCGGTCGCCGCGCGGATAACTTCCGGCCGGCGGATTGGCGTCCGGAGAGTAGGGGAGCAGCCGCACGGTCGCGCCCGCGTCGATCTGCAGATTGACGCCGCTCGCCAGCGTGATCGGACCGCAGAGGTAGGGCTTGGCGGCGGCGGGCACGATCACGATGCCGCCGCCCGCGGCGGCGGCGGCGGCGATGGCGCGCTGAAACGCCGCCGTATTGTCGGTGGCGCCATCGCCGGAGGCGCCGCTGGCGGTGACATCGAACGGGTTGGCCGGAATCACCGGCAGTTGCGGCGGCGGCGCGGGCAGGGTCGCGGGCGCCACGGCCGTGAGCAGCGCGGCGTCGCTCGTAACCGAGCCGGCAGCCGAGGTGATGGTGACGCTGTAGGCGCCGGCGTCCTCCCAGCGCATGCCGTGGATCCGGAGGGTGGGCGAGATGGCGGCGACCAAGGCGTGGCCGTTCTGGTACCATTGATAGGCAAGCGGGCCCGCGGCCGGCGCGACGCGAACCGTGAAGTACGGATGGGTGCCGAGAAGGGCCAGCTGGCTGGCTGGCTGGACCAGGATGACCGGGGCGCCGGCCGCCGCGGGCGTCCGGGCGGCCGCGCTGGTGGAGAAGATGGGTGCCGCCCTCGGATCCCAGTCCTGGCCCAACACAAAGGCGGGGTTGCGGTAGTTGGCGATGAGCGTCGCGTCGTCCGGCTCCCGCAACCGGCGGGAGCCCGGCATTCGCACCGTCATGTCGACCGGCTGCCCGTCCGGATCCTGGCTGTTGAATTCCCAGAAGCGAATCCGGGCCGGATCGTGCTCGTTGCCCTCACGACCGCCGGAGAGAAGCCACGCGATCGGCGAGACGGCGGTCCCCAGTGTGCAGTCGAGGAGGACGACCTCGCTGTGCGGGAAACGGCCGGTCCCGATGCGCGAGAGGTAGTTGCCCATGACGCCCTGGATGCCGTCGAAGACGCAGTGCGAGTAGACGTAGCCGTGGTTCGCCGCCGGATTTCGGATTTGGGTGTAGTAGGCGCCGGAGCGCAGGGCCCGGCAGGTGCAATGATCGAAGAAGCACGGCCCGGTGCCCCACATGAAATCGACGTCCCCCTCAATGTGGCAGTTGCTGAGGTAGGCCTGGCCGTTGATCTGCAGCGTGTCCTGGTAGCTGTAGAGATCGACGTCCTTGAGGATGGCGCGCGCGGACGGCGTGCCGTTGAGGATGATGGCCTCGGCCTGCGACCCGCCCTGCGGAGTGGTGTTGCGGATGGTGAGATTGGCGATGGTCAGATCGTCGACCCGATGGGCGAGGAACACACCGCGGTGGTAGATGTGGTCGCTGACATGCGACGCGGCGCTGGGATCGGAGCTGCCGGCATAGGGATTGCCGCCCGCGGGGTTGAAACGCTCGTTGGTCGCGTACGCGATCACGCACCGCCGCCGATCCTCGCCGAGGATCGTGAGGGCATGCTTGTTGGTGAAGAACACCATCTCGGTATAGGTGCCCGGGCGAAGGAGGATGGTCGTCGGGGTCCGGTTGCCGTCCGGAATGAAGTCGATCGCCCCCTGCACAGTGCAGAAGTCGCCGGTGCCGTCGGCGGCAACGGTGAGGCGCGTCGAGCCGGCGGCGGGCGGCGCCGCCTTGGTGGTGAAGCGCCAGGCCGCGGGCCGGTCAACGGCGGCATAGGGGTCCGCGCCGGCCTGGAAAACGCCGGCGTCAATCGTCACGTAGTAGGTGTGGCCGTGGGCCAGCCTGCCATTCTGCGGGTAGATCGTTGCCTCATCGCCGTCGATGAGCACCGGGTGATATCGGTAGCCCGGCAGACCGCCGATGGACTTGGTCGTCACCGGTGTGCCGACGTCGATGGTCTCAACCGCCCGGCCATCGGCGGCGTCGACGATGCGGATCCTGCCGGCGGAGCCGAGGCGGGGCGGGGCGGCGAAGGCGAGGCGCAGCGGCGTATCGGGACAGACATCCGCGGCGCCCGGGGCCGGGAACGCGCGCTCGAGATTCAAGGCCGGCGCAGCCGACGCACCGGCCCAGAGCCTGACGCCAGACAACAATAGAGTGAGCGCAAGAAGAGTCGTCGGTCGGCGGCAGATGGGCATGCTGGCAGGAGTAACGGTTGGTTTGGTCAGACCTGGAGGTAGGCCGGGCGGTGCAGTCACCCAGGCGCGGACACGTGTGCGCGGAGAATCAACATGCATACCTGGCTGGGAAACTCCAGCCCGTCGCCGCCGAATGGCCAAACGTTCCGCAGCTGCTTTCACGACGGCAACAAGCCGCAGGCGACCTCC
>JBAIXJ010000012.1:0-3479 GCA_037916645.1 Opitutales bacterium
CTCAGGCGGGGGCTGAGGCCGCGGGACTGAACATCGAAATCACCTACCGCCTCGGCGAAACCTACGTCGATCAGACGATCACCACCTGGCCGGACGTCGACATCGAATCGTCGCACACGTTCTGGGCCTCCTACATGCTGTATGTGCAGAACACGTCGCTGTACCTCCGGGGCACCCTCAAAGACGCGCCGCAAGCCCGCTGGCTGGAGATGACCAGTGCGGGCCACAACGACAGCGGCAACGGAACCTATTTCCGGCCGTGCGATCCCGCCGGCAAGACGTGGGACCAGTTTCTGACCGACAATCCCGTGCTGCGGCAGGCGGTGTTTGCGACGGCGGCCTCGCGCGCCGCGACCGAGGCGGCCGGATTCAAGCCGGCGCAACTGGCCTCGTTCGACAATTTCTTCTTTGGATTCGTCGACGACCATGTCGCGCTCTTTGTTTTCCAGAGGCCGGCCAATGGATCCTTCGCCCCATGGATCTCGGCCAGCGGCGCCCAGGCCCTCCGAAGGCCGGCGTGGGACTTCGGTATTGAATCGGGCCCGCAGAAGGCCGGCGAGCGGCGCACCTTCCGCGTTCGCTTCGTCTACAAGACCTATGCCGGCCTGGCCGACTTGATGCGGGAGGTGGAGCGCTTCCAAGCGGACGGCGCGGCCGGCGGCTGAAAGGGTCGGGAGCACGCCCGCCGGGCGCGGTGCAGCCAAATGCCGGGCGGGCGGGTGAGGCAGAGGCGTCGGGTGCGTGTCCGTCCGGACCGATTCCGGGCTGATGTCACCGCCGTGTTTTTGGCAAGAATCGTCAAGTATTCCAGCGCGGTTTGCGCTATGCTCGGGTCACGATGCCAAACGGCGACCGCCAGCGCGCCACGCTTCGCTTCTACAAGGAACGGATGCTGGTCGTGCTGGCCTACATCCAGCAACAGCTGGACGAACCGCTGGAACTCGCGGACCTCGCCCGGCGCGGCGGCCTCTCGCCGTACCACTTTCACCGCGTGTTTCGCGGGATGGTGGGCGAGCCGCTCATGGCCCACGTGCGGCGGCTGAGGCTCGAGCGCGCCGCGCACCGGTTGCGCCACACGCCCCGCCGCGTGATCGAGATTGCCCTCGAGGCGGGCTACGACTCGCACGAGGCGTTCACGCGGGCATTCCGGCAGGCGCTCGGCGTCGCCCCCACCGCCTACCGGCGCGGCCTCGGGGCGACCCTCGTCCCCGCCCGCAGCGGCATCCATTTCGACCACGGCCGCGGGCCGCACGATTTTCGCACCGCCACCCCTCGAGCCATGCAAGTGACCATTGAAACCCTGCCGCCCACCCGGGTGGCCTATCTCCGCCACGTCGGGCCCTATTCCGCCTGCGGCCCGACCTGGGATCGCCTCGGCGCCTGGCTGGGCAAGGAAGGTTATCTCGGACCCGGCTGCCGGATGCTCGGTATCTGCCACGACGACCCCGATAGCACGCCGCCCGAGCGCATCCGGTACGACGCCTGCGTCACCGTCGACGCGGACTTCGTGCCGCAGGGAGGTCTCCGCGTCCAGGTCATCGCCGGCGGCGAGTACGCCCGGGCGACGCACCGCGGTGCGTACCATCGGCTCGGGAAGACCTACGCCGCGCTGATGGGCCGCTGGCTCCCGCGCAGCGGCCGGCGTCTGCGCGATCAGCCGTGCTTCGAGGTCTACCTCAACGATCCCGGCAGCACCGCGCCGGCCGATCTTCTGACCGACATCTATCTGCCCCTCGCCCCGCCATGAATACCTCCGCCCCTCGCAAGCCACGCGCCTCCGCCAGACCGGGTACCGCCGCCAAGCTCGATCTCGGCGCCGTCTTCAAGCGCGAGTATGTCGCGCCGCGCCAGCCCGTGCTGGTCGACACCCAGCCGGGGCGCTACCTCGCCGTGGGCGGCGAAGGCGGGCCCGGCGGTCCCGTCTTTCAGGCGCGCATCGGCGCCTTGTACGCCGTCGCCTTCACCGTGAAGATGACGCGCAAGTTCTCCGGCCGGCAGGACTACACGATCGGCCGGCTCGAGGCGCGTTATCTGAACATGGAGGCGGAGCCGATGCCACCCCGGCGGAAGTGGCGCTGGCAGCTGCTCATCCGCACGCCCGAATTCGTCGCGCCGGAGGAGCTGGCGGCGGCGGTCGCGGTGTTGCGGAAGCGCGGCAAGGAGGGCGACGCCGCGCTGGTGGCGCTGGAGACCGTGGCCGAGGGCCGCTGCGTGCAAATGCTGCACGTCGGCCCTTACGACCGCGAGGGCGACACCGTGGAGGTGATGCGTGCGTTCGCGGAAAGCCGGGGACTCCGGCTGACCGGACCGCACCACGAGATCTACATCTCCGATCCGCGGCGGGTGGCGCCCGGGAAGCTCAAGACCATCCTGCGGCTCCCCGCTGTCGCCGCCGATCCCCCGCGGCGCTGAGGCGAGGCTCGGCGTTCGTCCTGCCTCTGCGGTCCGCAAGGATAAAGCCACCGCCAAGTCGGGACATGCGCAGAGGGGAACCGATCGGTTTGGCGTCGGGTATCATCTCGGCGTTTGGCCTGTCTCTGCGGTGCGCAGAAAAGAGAACCACCGCCGAGGCGGGACGGGCGCGGAGGGGAACCGGTTGGTTTGGGATCGGGCATCATCTCGGCGTTTGGCCTGTCTCTGCGGTGTGCAGAAAAGAGAACCACCGCCGAGGCGGGACGGGCGCGGAGGGGAACCGTTTGGTTTGGGATCGGACGTCATCCCGGCGCGGGTCCTGTCTCTGCGGTGCATGCCGCCCTGGCCCTCCGCAGCGCAAGACCATTCGGATCACTCACGGAGCCCGGATCTTCCCCTCGAGCCGGCCGAGGTACTTCTGCGCGTAAATGACGCTCCGGGTGCGGACGGAGACGTCGGGCGGATGCCGGCCGAAGCCGAGTTCGGGCAGGTTCGTGACCACCGATCCCTCGTCCGGGGCCAGGATGATCCAGGCCAGCGCGCGGCGAAGCTGGTCGCGGTCGAACCGCGCCTGCAACTCGTCGAATACAACCCTGGCGATCAACGCCTCGCGCGAATCGCGGATCAGATCGGCGACGGCGGCCACGCACACCAGGTTGCGCACGCTCTGACCGGCGTCATTCAGCCGGCCCGGCGGCCAGCTGCGGAGCCGTTCCGCAAACAACGCCACGCGCCCGGTATCCGCCGGGCTCTTGAATGGCGGCGCCATCGGCGTGACAAATTCGTTGTCTCCCGGCACGTCCCGGAACGAGAGGCCGGCGATCTGGGCGTCGGTGATCGAGGCCCAGACGGCGCCCTCCGGCAGCACCGGCTTCAGGTGCCCGGTGATGGCCGCCGCCGCGCCCACCGCGACCCACGCCAGCAGGGCCGACGCCACGCACGGCCAGGCGCGCCGGCTCACGTGCCGGCTCGTGTCCCAACGAAAGAGCCGGGCGCCCACCATGCCGGCGGCGATTCCGATCACCGCCAGCGCCGCCAGGCTGAAGCCCGCGCCGCGCAGGCCGGCC
>JBAIXJ010000013.1:0-2162 GCA_037916645.1 Opitutales bacterium
CTGGCCGGGAACCTTGATGCCGAGCCCCGGGTTGATCTCGGTCCCCGGCTCCCGGGTCAGGCACCAGACCACCCACGCGTAGCTGTCGGCATTGTCGAGCGCAACCTCGGTGCGCAAGCCGTCGGAAGTAAGGCAGTCGCCTTGGGAAATCGGACCGAATCTCATCAAGTACTGCTGATCCCCGACGCCGGCGAGGTGGGCCGACTCGTGCATCAGGGTGAACCGCCGCCGCTCCAGGGTCTCACGGAAGAATGCCGGGCACACGTAAATCCGGTCCCGCTCCCGCATCCGCACGTACATCGACCACGGATGATCCCGGCATTCGGGGGTGGAGGCGGGGACGCACTCGAAGGTCAGCTGGCCGGCCATCGCCTGTTCCATGCGGCGTGCCATCGTGATGAGCCGCCGGTGCACGGCGTGGCGCACCTCGTCACTGCTCGAGCCCATGTGTGCCTGGAGAATCCCGTCGAACAGATGCTGCTGCTCGGGCACGAGGTGGGCGTACGAGATGAAGAAGTTCTCCGCCGCATTCAGCATCGAGCGGGCGCCGGGGATCGCCTCGGCGATCTTCTCGGGCTCGCGGCAGTCGCCGGCGTAGGAGAGGGTGACGGTCACCTGGCGTCCCGCGTGGCCTCCGCCCGTAGTCTCATCGTCGTGCTGGCGGTGGACCACGCCGGCCACCGGCCTCACCCACGACGGGGTGGCGGCGGCGGCGGATTCGGCCGCCACCGCGGCTGCCTGCCGTTCCGCCGCGTCCGACGGTTCGCTGAGGCGTTGCGGGGTTGCCGCGGGAGTGCCGGCGTGCCGCTGCTGGACGACATGGACGAGCTCGTGCGCGAGCAATTCCCTTCCGTGCGGCGTGGATGGAGCATACGCGCCGGCGGCGAAGGCGACGTCGTTGCCGAACGTGAACGCGCGGGCGTGCGCCGCCCGGGCGGCCTCGGCCGCACGCGGACCGGTGTGGATGCGCACACCGGCGAAATCTCCGCCATAGCGCTCCTGCACCAAGTGGCGCGTGCCTTCGTCGAGCGAATCGCCCGGCTCCCGCAGCGCCTCGGCGACCACCGGCGGGATAGGCTCGCCGGCGGCCTCCGCCCGGCAGCGCGGACAGCCGCCCCCGCAAGGGCAGGCGTGCCCGTCGGCCGCTTCGGTGTGGGGCGAATTGAATCCGGTGGCGCGTGACCCGGCTCCCAGGGGGCGGTGCTTGGGCGCGCGCATTCCAAGCGCCCGCCGGCGGGTGGGGACGGCAGTGAGGAACGGTACGGGCATGGGGGGAAGTTGGGCTCGCGCGACTCGGACGCAAACGGGCCATTCAGCGAGGGAGCAGGAGGCGGAGGATCTTGACCGGAGAGCCGTCGTCCGGGGCCTTCGCCACCTGGCTGAAACCGCGGCTGCGATAGAAGCCGATATCGCGGACGCTCTGCAGCCGGCTGCCCGGATCAGTGACCTGCCAGCCCGGCCCGTCGCGCGGGCCGCCGGGCGGCTGGTCGTCCATGATCACCCGGAGCTCCCGTGGCCGCCCCTCCTTGAGGGTCGAGAAATGCCGGACGACGGCATCGAGCAACCGGGCGGTGATCCCGGCTCCAACCAGCGGGGGCGGGACATGCAGCCCGTGGCTCTGCCATTCGACGCACCGTCCCGCCGCGGTGGCGGAGAATCGATAAAGCAGGAATCCCACCTGGATGGTCTGCCCGCGGTGGCCGTCGCGGCCGGGAGCGAGCGCAAGGCGGTAGTCCAGCGCCTGCCAGCCGCCGGCCGCGAGGCGCGCCGGATCGACGGCGGCCTGATGGGCGGCCCATTGGTTCCAGGCAAAACCCGCGAGCCTCTCATCGTCGACCGCCATCGGGGTGAGCGTCAGCTCCGCACCAGTGACGGACGGCTCGGCCCGGGCGCGCGGGTCGCGCACCACGATCTCAAACCGTTCGCGCACGAAATTGCGCAGCCCGGCGCTGTACAGCGGACGCAACAGGGGCCACCAGCGGCGGAAGGACGGCGTCGCGGCCCAGCGGCGGAAATAATTCATCCAGCCCTCGTTGACCGGGTGGGACCATTTCGTCGTCAGCTCGGCGGTCCGCCAGATATCCTCGAGGAGTTGCGCCGCCTGGAGGCAGAAAAAGAGGATGCGGATTTCGTCGTCCGCGGTGACCGGCTTCACCCGCCCG
>JBAIXJ010000014.1:0-3882 GCA_037916645.1 Opitutales bacterium
TCCACGACACGGTGATCGGGTTCGGCCGCCGGTGCGTGGACCTGGTGCACCGCCACGGCAAGAAGGCTTTCGTGTTCTACGACGACCACTGGATCGGCGTGGAGCCCAACAGCCCGCGGTTCGCCGAGTTCGGTTTCGACGGGCTGATCAAGTGCGTGTTCAACGCCTTCGAGGTCCGCCTGTGTGCGCAGGCGCAGGGGGTGGCGGTCCACGAGCTCCGCCTCCATCCGTATCTGTTCCCGACCGGCCTCAAGGGGGAGCCCACGTTCAAGGCGGGGGGCAACCCGACGCTCGACGCCAAGAATTTCTGGATCGACGCGCGCCGCGCGCTCCTCCGGGCGCCGATCGACCGGATCGGGCTGGGCGGCTACCTGTCGCTGGTCGAGCCGTGGCCCGATTTCGTGGACTACATCGAGCAGCTGGGGCGCGAGTTCCGCCTGCTGAAATCGTTTCACGCGGGCGACCGGCCTTACGTCGCGCCCTTCAAGGTCGCGGTGCTGACCGCCTGGGGCTCGCTGCGCGCCTGGATCTGCTCCGGGCACTTCACGCGGGGGCTCGAGCTCAACGAACTCATCGAGGCGCTGGCCGGCCTGCCGGTGGAGGTCGAGTTCATCGACTTCGACGAGGTGCGGCAGCGCGGCGTGCCGCCCGGCGTGAAGGTGATCATCAACTGCGGCCGCGAAGGCAGCGCGTGGAGCGGAGGTCACGCCTGGCACGATGCGGCGGTCGCGACGCGGCTCACGCAGTGGGTGCGGCGGGGCGGGGGACTGATCGGCGTGGCCGAGCCGTCCGCGGTGCCGGAGCGGGGGCGCTACTTCAAGCTGGCGCCCGTGCTGGGCCTGGATCGCGATCGCGGCGAGCGCATCGCCAACGGGCGCTACCGCCACGCGCCGCCGCCGGAGCCGGCGGTCCCGCATTTCCTGACGGCGGACCTCGCCGCCGCTCCTGATTTCGGCAAGGAGGTGGACGGCATCTACGCGCTGGGGCCTGACACCGCGGTGCTCGCGGAGCGCGACGGCTCGCCGCGGATCGCCGTCCATCCCTTCGGCCGGGGGCGCAGCGTGTACCTTGCGGGTTTCAAGTTCACCCCGGAGAACTCCCGCCTGCTGCATCGCGCCCTGTTCTGGGCTGCCGCGGAGGAGGCCGCGTGGCCGGTCTGGAACAGCCGCAACGTCCGGACCGAATGTGCCTGGTTCCCCGGCCGGCGGAAGCTGGTCGTGATCAACAACGCCGGCTCGGCGCAGGACACTGAGGTGACGCTGGCCGACGGCCGGACGACGCGGGCGGTCTCGCTCGACGCCCACGGGGTCCGGATCCTGGACCTCTAGAGCTGGTGCCTGTCCTTGGTTGCCGTCGGTCGCTCCGCCGGCGCGGGATGTCATTTAATAGATGACGCCCGTCTGGCCGCCCACCGGCGTTTGCGGCCAGCCGTTGCCAGCCTCTCGGCGCTGGACTTCCCTGGCCGGCACCCAGCCCGCGGCTCGCGTCGGGATGTCATTTAATAGATGACATCGCGATTCCGACCGCCGGAGCGTCCGCGTCAGAATTGATCTGAATTTGCCACGCGGCGCGCCGTGTCGCCACAAAGCCGGACGCCGCTCCATCGCCCGATGCCGTCCAATGAATGACACCAGCTTTCGAGACGGCCAGGTCGTCTGGGCGGAAGTCCCGGGTCCCTTTTTCGCTGCGCGGCGGGCGCGGCCGAACTAGGTCTCGGAATGGCCAACGCCAAGAAAGGAATTCCATTTAGTGAATGACATCCGAATTCCGAATCGCCAGGCTGGGAGTGTGAACGATCCCCGATACTATGGCATCGGCCAATTTCGGTATTTCGATGCCCTCAGTTTCAGCTTGGCGGAGCTGGCGCAGGCTTCGGCCCGGGCGGCGAGTCGGTTGCGGAAGCGCCGTCCTCCATCTCGAAAATGGCGGGCGCCCCGCCCGGGGGTCGACACGCCGCTGTGGAATGAGCTGGCGAATGCCGTCGAGGCCAGGCTCGGGCGGCGTGGAGCGAAGGCGCAACTGGCGCGGTTGCTGGGCATCTCGCGCCAGCGGCTTCATCTGCTGATTGTCGCAAAAACCGCCTATCCCGACGCGGAACGCGCCCTGTTGTTGCAGGTTTGGCTCCAAGCCCGCCAACTCAGGGGGGAATTGGCCCGCCGGGAGGCTGAAGGTGGCCGGCGTGGGATGTCATCTATTAAATGACATCCATCGGAAGCGATCGGCGCGTGCGCGGGGGGCCGGCCCGGACTGCGGACGAGGAGGCCGCTGATCTGGAACATGGGCAGGAGACAGGTTGGGGCGGGTCCGGAGGGAGGAGGGGACCGAGCGAGGCAGAGGGCGCGGCGCAAAGCATTGGCGCGGGGTGCAGCTGGTTTCGCGGCGGTCGGGAGTTACCGACGCCGACGCCCCGGCAGGGGCGCCGAGCATTCCGCCGCCGCGGATAAACAGCAATTACCGGTGCGGTAAGGACGGCTTCTGAACGGCGTGCGCGTCCGCCGAAGGGTCGCGCGGCCCGGCGGGTTTGGTAGGATCCGCCCGTCACGAAGCCGTCCATGAGGAGGGTGAACCACCGCATCTCGCGGACCTCGGAATTCGACCCCGTCCTTGGAGCCGGGAGCCGGCCCGGGCGCCCCCCGCTTCGCCTCCCTTCCTGCCGGTGAGCGCGGCGCGGCCGCCAGAGCCTTTGTTACCCACCATGAAACACCTCCCTGTCGCCAGCTGCCTGGTTGCGATCGCCCTGAGCGCCTGTGCCCCGGATCAAAGGCCGGGCCAGACCGAAGAAAGCCCGATTCCTCATCTCATGCAGAGAAACGGGCGCTACGCCCTGTGCGTGGACCGGGCCCCGTTCCTGGTCCTCGGGGCCCAGGTCAACAACTCCAGCGCGTGGCCGGCGATGCTGCCGCAAGTCTGGACCGCCGCCAAGGACATCGGCGCCAACACCCTGGAGGTGCCGGTCTACTGGGAGCAGGTCGAGCCGACGCCGGGGCTGTTCGATTTCTCGGTCGTGAACAAACTCGTGAAGGAGGCCCAGAGCCGCGGCTACCGGCTCGTCCTGCTCTGGTTCGGCACCTGGAAGAACGGCAGCGGGCACTATCAGCCGCTGTGGATGAAGCATGAGCCGGCCAAGTATCCACGGCTCGTCGGCCGGGACGGCCGGCCCGTGGACTCGCCGTCGCCGTTCGCCGCCGAGACGCTGGCCGCCGACAAACGCGCCTTTGCCGGCCTGATGCATCATCTGGCCCTGAATGACGCCCGCCGGATCGTGATCATGGTGCAGGTCGAGAACGAGCCCGGCACCTGGGGCAGCGTGCGCGATTTTTCACCCGCGGCGCAGCAGGCGTTCGGAGCCACCGTGCCGACGGAGCTCCTGCAGGCGTTGGGCCGGAGCGGCGACAACGGGAAGAACTGGGCGGAGGTCTTCGGCGCGGACGCCGACGAGACCTTCCACGCGTGGTCCGTGGCGCGCTACATCGGCCAGGTCGCGGCGGCGGGCAAGGCGGAGTATCCGCTGCCGCTGTATGTGAATGTGGCCCTGCGCGATCCCCTCAACCCGGGACCGGCCTCCGGCTACGAGAGCGGCGGCGCCACCGACAACATGATCGCCGTCTGGAAGGCCGCGGCTCCCGCGATCGACCTGCTCGCCCCCGACATCTATTTCTCCGACGACGCCCGCTACCGGAAGGTGCTGGACCTCTACCACCGGCCCGACAACGCGCTGTTCGTTCCGGAGACGGGGAACTCACCCGCGTTCGCACGGTATTTCTTCGAGGCGCTGGGCCACCAGGCCATCGGCTGGGCGCCGTTCGGCATCGACTACACCGGCTATGTCAACGCGCCGCTCGGCGCGCCAAGGATGAACGCGGAAACGCTCGCCCAGTTCAC
>JBAIXJ010000015.1:0-1641 GCA_037916645.1 Opitutales bacterium
ATCCAGCCGCCGCGCTCCGCCGCCTCGAGGAAGAAATGCACCCAGGACGAGGCGACCTCCGGCCGGGTCAGCGTCCAGAGCGGGAACAGCGTCCACTGGCAGCCCCAGAGCGCATCGCTGCTGTAGATCGCCGCGGCCGGGTCGGCGACCTTCTGCACCCGGCCGAGCGGATCGACATACGAACCGTCGACGTCGCTGATCACGCTCTTGGCGGAATAGGCGCGATAAAGGCAGGTGGCGAACATCGCCCGCTGCTCCGGCGTCCCGCCCGACACCTCGATGCCGCCCAAGATGCGGCTCCACGTTTCCCGAGCGCTCCGCGCCGCCGCCTCGAAGTCCCACCCGAACGGTTTCAGCTCGGTGTCGAGATTCAGCCGCGCCCCCGCCTCGCTCACCAGCGAGATGCCGGTGTGCACCTGGATCCGCTCGCCGACCGTCGTGTGGAAGTTGAGCGCGATCCCGCAGGAGTCGTGGCCGGTGAAGCTCCGGACGCCGCGCTGATAATGCACCGGCGTCTGCCAGTCGGTTCCGTAGTTGGTGGAGCCGGCCGGCGGCGGGTCACGCTGCCAGGCGTCGACCGAGGCGAACGGCCGGTCCGTGCGCAGGACGAAGTACACGGTGTACTCGCCGGTGTAGTTGTTCGCCTGGCGGATCTTTCCCGTGATTTCGCCGGGACCCGTCACCTCGGCGGTGCCTTCGAGGATGCGGCATTGCTCCTCGGTTGGAAACGCGAAGTCGAGCAGCAGGTGCGCCTCGTCGGTCGCCGGCCAGGTGAAGCGCATGACGCCGCAGCGCATCGTGGCGGTCAGCTCCGCGTGAACCTTCGCGTCGAGCAGGTCGACCGCGTAGAATCCGGGCGAGCCGCGCTCCGTTTTCTTGTCGATCCGCGAGCGGTAGCCCGAGGTCCACATCGGGCCGAACGGGCCGTCGGGCGGGCCGGGAAAGACGCGGAACATGCCGGGGTTGTACTCGACCGGGCCGGCGACCGGCATGACGCTGAGCCCGCTGAGCGAAAACGCGTGGAGGTGACTGAACCCCGACACGCTGCCGACGGTGTACTCGTAGCCGCCGTTCCAGACGTTGCCCTGGTTGTCGGGGCTGAGCTTCACCATCCCGAACGGCAGCGTGGCGCCGGGGAAGAGCATCCAGCGCGAGTTGGAGGAGCCGGTGAAGACGTTGACCTCGTCCACCGCCGCGCCGGACGCCGCCCACGCCGGCAATGCGCAGGCGCAAACCAAGGCGAACGAACGCAGGATGTCGCGGCGGCTCATGGCGGGGCGTGGTGCGATACCGGCATCCCAAGCCGATGCCGGTCAAGGTCGAAAACGTCGGGGTTTGCCATCCACCACGGATCACACGGATCGGCACGGATGCCTTCTTGGATGGCAGCCGGATCCGTGGCCATCCGTGCAATCCGTGGTGCAGTTGACTCCGACAACCTGCCGTCCGAAATCAACCCAAGACCCAAAACCCAAGACCCAGAACCCCCGCGAAGCGCGCCGACTCACGGCGCGGGCGCCAGTCCCGGCGGCGGGTAGCCTCGCGCCACGTCGTCGAGCACGAGCACCCAGTCCGGACCGTAGGGCGGGGAGCGGAATTCCCGCCGGCCGCCGCCGCTGATCTCGCCGCCCAGCGTGCCGA
>JBAIXJ010000016.1:0-1901 GCA_037916645.1 Opitutales bacterium
TCGCGCTGCCGTCGCACAACACCGACTTCCGGCTGTGCTGCCGCACCTTCACGCTGAACGCCGTGGTGCGGTTCCTCTACTGGCACATGAACTATCACACCGAGCACCACATGTACGCCGCCGTGCCGTGCTACCGGCTCGGCGCGCTGCATCGGCAGATCCGGCACGACCTGCCGCCGACCGCCCATGGGATTGTCGCCGTCTGGCGCGAGATCGCCGCCATCAAGCGCCGGGAGGCTGCCGAGCCGGGGTGGGAGTACCTGCCGCCCCTGCCTGCGCGCCCGGCCGCCGCGGCCCCGGCCCAAGCTGGCTAGAGCGTTTTCAGCTAAGCCGTTGCCGCGATTCCCATGTAGGTCGGGGTTTATCCCCGATGCGTCGGGCGTTCCGCCGTCGCCAAGGCTTTGGCGGACAAGAAAGCCCGACCCACACATGCGGCTGCGGCTTTGATTACCACGCTCCAGCCTGAGTCCGCGCCGCCGGGTCACGCCGTCCCGGCGCCGGCCGTTTTTTCGCGGGCCGCCTGCAGGCCGGCCTCGATCTCCAGGAGCCGATGGTGATTGAGCGGATACAGGCACATGACCGCGGCCGCGCCGAAACAGCAGGCGGCGGGGATCATGGAAACAAGGTGGCAAAGACCGTTCAGGGTTTCCGGCGTCTGTTCGACGTTCGCCTGGAAATGGTAATAGCCCAGGACGTAGAGACCGACCGAGCTCGCGATCGTCCAGCCCAGCTTCTGGGACATGGTCGACGCAGAGAAGACCAGGCCGGTGGCGCGCCGCCCGGTCTTCAGTTCGGAGTAATCCGCCGCGTCCGCGTACAGCGCCCAGAGCATCGACGTCGGCGGTCCCATGAAGAAGTTGATGAGGATCTGGTAGACGAACATCGCCGTGTAGTCGGTCGGCCGCACCCAGTACGAGAGCACCGAGAAGATCCCGGCCAGGGTGATCGAGACGATGTACGGCATCTTCTTGCCGTAACGCTCCGGGAGGAACTGCACGAGATAGATGCCCGCGATGCTGGCCAGGGAGCCCAGCATGAGGTACATCGCGGACAGCGGCTCGTTGTGCACGTAGTATTTGAAATAGTAGACGATCATGCTCCCGCGCACGCCGGCGAAGGCCTGCTTGAGGACGGTCACGGCCACCAAGATGAGCCAGGGATAGTTCCGGAGCAGGTCGACCGCGTCGCGCTTCCACGACGCGCCGTGCGCGGCCATCGGTCGCACCCGCTCCCTGGTGAGGGCATAGGTGGCGAAGAAGAAGACGACCGCGAGCACCGCGAAGACCGCGATCGTCGACCGGTAGCCGGCCGGGGTGATCGCGGCGGTCGGCAGCAGGGTGTTGGCCGCGGCGGCGGTGGTGCGGAAGGCCTGCGCCACCGACGTGACCGCCATCTCCAGCGCCTGGCTGATCCGGCTGTCCTTGACGCTGAAATAGTAGGCCAGCCCGTAATTGCTGTAGGTGACGATGATGGTGCCGACAAACGCCCCCATCATGCGATACGACGACAGGGCGTTGCGGTCCCGCGGATTGGTGGTCATGACCCCCAGGAGCGCCCCGTACGGCACGTTGACGGCCGAGTAGAACAGCATGAGCAGGCCGTAGGTGACGTAGGCGTAGGCCAGCTTTCCGCCGGCGGAGAAGTCCGGCGTCGTGAACGTCAGGAGGGCCACGAGCCCCAGCGGGATCGGGATCCACAGGAGGTACGGCCGGAACTTGCCCCACCGCGTCGCGGTGCGGTCGGCAATCACGCCCATGACCGGATCGAAGAGCAGATCCCAGGTCCGCGTGACCATGAACATGGTGCCCGCGGCGGCGGCGGTGATCCCGTAGATGTCGGTGTAGAAGTTCGCGAGGTAGATCGCAAACGTCTGCCAGAACAGACAGCTGGCCACGTCGCCA
>JBAIXJ010000017.1:0-1604 GCA_037916645.1 Opitutales bacterium
GAAACCTTAGCCAAGATTCCCCGCTCCGACGACGTGCGGATCGCGATCACGCCGAGGGCCGCCGGCGCGTTTGTCCTCAACATCCGCGTACCCGGTTGGGCCGTCCTCCGTGCGGTGGAAGTCAACGGTCAACCGCAGCAGGGCCGGCCGAGCCAAGGCTATCTGCGGCTTCGCCGCAGCTGGCGTGCGGGCGATCGCGTGGACGTGCATTTCGATCTGCCGCTACGGGTCGTGCTGGAGAGCGGCCACGGACCGACGCCGATCGCAGCCGGCAAAGTCAGCCTTGAGGGGGCGGCCCCGGTGTCGGCCCGCAGCATCGTAATCTACCGTGGGCCTGTAATTCTTGCCCAGTTCCGGCTGCAAAACGGCTGTGACCTCATCTGGGCGTACACGGGCGATGATGCGTACCTATTTGAGACCGTGGCTTCCGTCCCCGATCAGTTCACGGTTCAAGGCAAAGAGTTCCGCCACTCTGGCACGCCCGATCTTGTCGAAGTCGCGCACACACCGCGCGGCGTTCGTCTCGACTGGAAATGGAGGACGGGGCCGCGCAGCGATTGGACCGTGCGCCGATCGGCGATGGTCAATTCCTGCATCCCGCTGGAAATCCAATACGCGGCCGACATCGTGCCGCCGGCCGCGGCACCGGCGGACCAGATCGAGGAAGTCGTCCGGACGGGCCGGTTTTGCGGGACGCGCATGCAGTACTCCGTCTCCGAGCCATCGACCTACTTCGACAAGGTTGGCCATCCCGTGCCCCCGCGTCTGTTTCTGGAAGGCGCCGTGGTATCGCCGACCGGAAAGCCGTGGCATCCGGCGGCGGACGCGGACTTGGACAACGGCCGTGTCGGGTACCATGTCCATTCGGCCTCGCATCGCCTTGAGGCAAGCGATCACCCGTCGGCCGGGTACAGCGCGATCTACGGCTTAGTTGGCCGAGACAACGGCCGCTTCACCGTCAACTGCCGGCTGAGGACGCCGATCAGAACGGGTTACGGTAACTGACCGAAAACCCATCCTGCATCGAAAGGCTCAGCACCACGTGGATGATCTCCGGGTGTTTGGTCACCATGTCGAGATACGGCTTCATGGCCCGCTTTGAGCTGATCGCGTTGTGCAGCAGGATGAATCCGCCGAGGCGGAGCTTGGGGAAGATTGAATTGAAGTAGTCGACCTCATTGCCCTTCTCCGCATCGAGAAAGACCAGATCGAACGGCCCTTCCACAGTCTTGACTACTTTGTGGGCATCGCCCTCCAAGGCTGTGATTCGGTCGGCCAGCCCGGCCCTCTCGAAATTGCCTTTGGCCTCTCGAACTCGGTCCGGATCGATATCGATGGTGGTCAATCGGCCGCCGGTCTGCTCCAAGCCCAGGCCCATGCGAATGCCTGAGTAGCCACGGTAGGTGCCAACTTCAAGCACGTTCTTCGCGTTGGCAGCGTGCACCATCAGGTAAAGGAAATCGCCGTCGACCCGAGGCACGCCGATTCCCTGGTTGGCCTCCATGTCTGATAGGAGCTTATCACGAGCCGCCTGAAGTTCGGCCGGCACTTTCTTGCCCTTGGTCGCCTGAGCCGCCGACAAGACCGTTCTACTCCCCGCGATT
>JBAIXJ010000018.1:0-2260 GCA_037916645.1 Opitutales bacterium
GTCAGTTCGTGATGTCGAACGTCGTGCTCTCCTCGCGGATCGGCGTGTAGACCTTGTACCACTCCTTCTGGGCGTCGCTGCCGGCGTAGGCTTTGAGCGCGGCCTCGTCGGCGAACTCCATCACGAAGGCGTTGGCCTTGCCGCCCTGCACCTTGATCGACTTCGTCCAGACATGCGTGATGCCGGGGAATTTCGCCGGCAGCGCCTGGACGCCGTCGAGCGCGGCCTTGATCTGCTCGGGCGTGGTGCCGGCCTTCCAGGCGACGGTGACGACGTGGATGACGGTCTTGGGGGCGGTCTCCGCCGAAACCGTGGCCGCGCCCAACGTGAGCAGGCCGGCGAGCGTAAGCAGCATCAGGAGCTTTCTCATGACTTGAACCTGGTTCGAGGTGCGTGCCCGGTGCTGCGCCGGAATGGCGGGCCCGGGCCCATGCCGGTTTGGGCGGGAGCGGGGCCGGCTGTCAACGGCGGAATGCGGCGGGGGCCGTTCGGCGACGATCCGGGCCGCCGGTCGATTCGGGCGGGCATTTTTGCCGCAAATCGTGTAGCACTCCGGCCGTCACCCTCATGCGACCGCTGGCCTCCAGCTCCCGCCGGTCCCTGCTCCTGCCCGTGGCCCTCGCCTGCTGCTGGACGCTGTGGGAGGTGGCCAGCAGCACGGGCTGGGCGTTCAAGGCGCCGGACAACCTGAACTACATCGTCCGCTACACGCTGGTCGACGGCCTGCTCGGCCTGGCCGTCTGCAGCCTGCTCTTCTTCGCCTACGACCGGCTGCATCACCGCCTCGGGTTCGCGCCGTTTCTCCTCCTCGTGGGACCACTCTGCTTTGCCGCCGCGGTGCTCTGGCACACCGCCTCCATGTGGACGCTGTGGCGGCTCGGCTGGAACGAACGCCTCTACCTCGGCCTCAAGCCCGTGCTGGTGGCGGGCGGACTGATGGACGGGGCCACGCTGGCCCTTTTTTCCCTGCTGTTCTTCGCGGTCGACCACGCGCGGCAGCTCCGCGAGCAGCGCGAGAAGGCGCGCGAGGCCACCGCCCTCGCCCACCAGGCGCAGCTGCAGATGCTGCGCTACCAGCTCAACCCCCATTTCCTGTTCAACGCGCTCAACTCCATCCGGGCCATGATCGTCCGGGAGCCGGAGCGCGCCCGCCAGATCGTCACCGAGCTGGCCGAGTTCCTCCGGTACTCGCTCGACGGCCACGGCCTCGAGTCGACCGTGGGCGACGAGATGCAGGCGATCTCCAGCTACCTCGCGATCCAGCGGATCCGGTTCGAGGAGCGGCTCGCGGTGACGGTGCGGGTCGACCCGGAGCTGGAGGGGTTCGTGCTCCCGTGCTTCCTTGTCCATCCGCTGGTGGAGAACGCCGTGAAGTACGGCATGGAGACCAGCGATCCGCCCCTGCGCCTCGAGATCGAGATCGCGCCGCAGGACGGCGGCCTGCGGATCCGCGTCTCCAACACCGGCCGCCTTGTGCCCGCGGCGTCGGGCGGCGCGCGCGGCAACACGGGCATCGGCCTGCAGAACGTGGCCCAGCGCCTGCAGCTCGCCTTCCCCGGCCGCCACGCGTTCTCCCTGACGGAGCGCGACGGCTGGGTGCATGCCGAGATCCGCCTGCAGCCGGCGGCGCAGGAGGCGCCGGCCCCATGACGCGGGCCCGGGCGCTGCTCGTGGACGACGAGCGCCTCGCGCGGCGCGAGCTGTCGTTCCTGCTCCAGAACCACCCCGAGATCGAGGTCGTGGGCGAGGCCGGCTCCGTGAAGGAAGCCGCGTCGGCGGTCGAGCGCCTGCGCCCGGACCTCATCTTTCTCGACATCCAGATGCCGCGCGAAAACGGCTTCGAGCTCTTCGAACGCACGCCGGTCGCCGCCGCCGTGATCTTCGTCACCGCCCACGACGAGTTCGCGCTGCGGGCCTTCGAGGTGAACGCCCTCGACTACCTGATGAAGCCGGTGAACCCGCGCCGGCTGCAGCAGGCGGTCGAGCGCTTTCTCCGGCGCGGCGCGGAGGCGCCGGCCCGGCCGCGGGGCCTGGCGTACGAGGACACGGTCTTTGTGGCCGTCGGATCGGCGCCGCGCTTCGTCAAGCTCGCGTCGCTCGTGTGCATCCTCGCCGAGGGGGACTATTCGCGCCTGGTGGGCACCGCCGGCCCGATCGGGCTGGTGCTGAAATCGCTCAAGGAATGGGAGGCGATCCTCCCCGAGCGGCAGTTCTGCCGGATCCAGCGCTCCGTGATCATCAACTGCGAGCGCGTGGAACG
>JBAIXJ010000019.1:0-2560 GCA_037916645.1 Opitutales bacterium
TAGGTGCGGGTGACGTCGATCACGTAGCGGTCGACCTCGGCGCCGGCGTCGATCAGGACGAACTCGCCGCGGCGCACGGCACGGTCGGTGGGCTCAAAGTGCAGGACGGCGGCGTTCGGGCCGGAGCCGACGATGGTGCCGTAGCCGGGTCGCTGGGCGCCGCCCCGGAAGAACGCCGCCTCCAGCTCGATCTGCACCGCGCGCTCGGTCACGCCCGGTGCGATCAGGGCGGCGGCCTTCGCATAGCCGGCCGCGGTGGCGACGGCGGCCCGCCGCATCGTGGCGATCTCCGCGGGATCCTTCGGGCGCCGGGCATGGGTGAACGCCGTGCGCACCCGGGCCGTCACCGCGTCATCCGCGCGGAGGCCGGGCAGCGGGGCGCCGAGGACGGCGAGCGGGCGGGCACGCCGGGCGGTGAGCCACGCGGGGAAGGCGGCCAGCGGCTCGCCGCGGTGCTGGGCGAGCGCGGACCAGACGCGTTCGTCCTCGGTGACCTCCGGCACGAAGAGCCGCCAGCCGGCGCGCGGCCCGTCGCGCGGGTCGAAGGCGGCGATGGCGCCGGGGCACTCGATGCCGGCGACGTAGAAGAACTCGCTGTGCGCGCGGAACGGATAGGTCTGGTCAGTGTTTTCCGGCAACGGCACCGGCACGCCCGCGCCGAGGAGCAGGATTTCGTCGGTGAGGTTCAGCGCGGCGGCGAGGCGCGCGCGGCGGGAGGCGAGGGGGGAGGACATGCCGCCACTATCAATTTCCCGCGCCCGGTGCCGAGCAGATTCCGGATGAAGCGTTTCCTTTCACCACGGATTTCACGGATACCACGGATCAACCCGCCAATCCGTGACCTCCGGGTGATCAGTGGTGAGACCAAATGCTGGGCGTCCCGGTCCGGTCTGGACACAGAGGACACGGAGTCGGCATAGGGTCACAGAGAAAGCCTCCGTGATCTCCGTGTATGCTCTGTGGCCTCCGTGTCGAAACAAGTCTTCGGCCTCGACCACCGGCTACAGCCAGGGCGGGCGTTGTTCTGCAGATCGCGGGAGGGCTGGCCACCGCCGAGATGGGACCGGCGCAGAGAGACATGGCGGCGGCAATTGGCAGTGGCAACAGGCGGATCGCCTCGGCGTCCGTCCCGTCTCTGCGGTGAGGGACCGTTCCTGCCTTACAGCCAGGGCGGACGGGTGCGGCTGGCCTTCGGGTGCGGCACCACCACGACCGGGCACGGCGCCTTGTGCAGGATCGACTCGAGGGTGTCGCCGACGAGGCGGCCGGAGACTCCGGCGGCGCCGTGGGAGCCCAGGACCAGCAGGCCGGCGTGGAGCTTCACGGCGTGCTCGACGATCTGGGGCGCCGGCGAGCCGCGCAGGAGGATTACGGAGCCGTTGAGCTTGTCGAGCTGCATGCGCCGCTCGTAGCGGGCCATGCGCCTCGTCGCCTGTTGTTCGCCGGTGGCCACGACGCTCTCAGCGTCTTCGGCGGAGCCGGCGCCCGCGCCGGCCAGTTCGGAGGGCTGGACGACGTGGAGCAGGACGATGCGGGCGCGGAGCGAATCGGCCAGCCCGGCGGCGATTTCAAACACGCGGTCGGTGACGGTCGAGAAGTCGAGAGCGGCGACGATGGTCATGTGAAGCGGAGCCACCTTCCTACACACGCCGGGGGTTTTCGCAAATCCGGAGTGATCGGCGCAGCGGGGTATCAGGGGACTTGGAGGTACAGACCGGCGACCACCCCGGCCGTTCCCTTCGGTGGGGGCGGGCCCGGGCGCTCCGGCCGGGGGCCGTGGATCAAGGGCCGCGGATTCCCGCCGTCTGCGCAGCTGGGGCAATGTCAACTAATGGTTGACAATGCTCCGGTGGCGACGGGCAGGAAGGCGACGGAGCGGGATGCGGTGCTGACTTGGGTCGCGGCAGGCCGGCGGGTCGATTTCCACTCGCTGCGCATGGTGTTCGGCACGTGGCTGGCGGTGAGCGGCGCTCATCCCCGAGTCGCGATGGAGCTGATGCGGCACAGCGATCTGAAACTGACCATGAAAATCTACACCGACGCCGCGCAGTTGCCGTTGGTCGCCAGCGTGGCTGGACTGCCCTCGTTCGAGGTGCGTGGATCTGAGACGGCTCCGCAGAGAGTAGCCATCCGGAAAGCGGCAAATTGCTAAGATATGGACTCGGACCGTGTTGAGGCCCAAGCTGCGCTCGGCTCAATGGCAGGTTGGAGAAACAAATCAATTCCATGAGTGAGTCCCCAAAGCTGTTCGACCGCAGCGCCCTCGACTTGGGCAAGAAGCTTAAGGCTGCGTACGTATCGCACGGATTAGGCATTACTCTTGCCTACGCTTATCGCGCGTACACGAAGGACGACGAAGAGATTGACCCTTACTGGGTCGACCTTGCGAAGAAGGTGATTTCCGATGGGCTCGCGGCGCGCCGCGCCATGTGGGAAAGAGCATCTGCCGTGAAACCACCGGAGGGCGAGCAAGGCAAATGACGAGCGCGACGGTGCGCAAAGTGTGTCCAAAAACGTGTCCAAACTTGGGCCTCAGTCAGCCGCAGACGGTCGCAACGTG
>JBAIXJ010000020.1:0-2476 GCA_037916645.1 Opitutales bacterium
GCGCCAGCGGCTTCACCACGGCGGCGGCGCGCTTCAGAAGCTGGGTGGCGTTGGTCTCCTCGGGCGGTTTGCCGAGCCAGTCGCGCACCCACACGAACAGCGCGCTGCACAACGCGGTGGCGGCGCCCGCGCCGGTGGCGACATAGGGACGCGATCCCGCCAGCCAGCGACCGGCCTCCCAAAGAAGCGCGAAACCCGCCCAGATCAGCGCCGCGGCAAAGAACCGCGAGGCGGCGCGCTCCAGCTTGCGCGAAAGGCCCGCGGCGGCGGCTTCGCCGAGCACGGCGTACAGCAGCGCAAACCCGGCCCGGACGAAGAGAAACACCACCCCGAGCAGAAGCCAGGTCACCGACAGGGCGAACGGCTGCCAGCAGAAGCCCGCGCGCGCGGCCGTGCCCCCCGGCGGTGCCAGAAACGGCAGGATCACGCCGCCCAGCCATGCGGGCGCGGCCGTGGCGTGGCCCGCGGCGATGAGCCGCCAGGCGAAGGCGGCGCCCGCACTGGCGCAAACCGCCAATCCCACCGAGCCCCGGAAGCTCTCCCCGGCGTTGCCGCGGCGCCCGGATTTGAACCAGGCGTGCTCGACGGCGACGTGGATCGCGAACGTCAGTCCGCCCACGACGAGCGTGGTGTAGTTCACCGGGAAGACCATCAGTTCAAACGCGGCCAGGAACCATACGTAGAAGGCCAGCGCGATCAGCGCGTTGGCCGTGAGCAGCGCGGGCAGCAGTCCGCCCAAAATTGCGACGATCCCGTCCCAGGTCTCGGCCTGAAAAAAGCCCAGGCGGGGCATCAGGAACCGGCTGAATTCCCGCAGGTGCCGGATGGGGGCCGCTTCCGGCGCATTGGGGGCGCCGCGCTCCGGGGTCACCGGCGGCTCGGGGAAGTCGGCCCCGCCGATGCCCGCGTCCGACTGGCGCTGCAGCCAGGCCGTCCAGAACCCGCCAACGTAGCCCCCGCCGGACACCGTCGACAGGTAATGAATCTCCTTGAGCAGGCTCAGCCGCTTGAGGGCCTGGAGGAGGCCGAGATTGAACGTCGCGCTGCGGATGCCGCCGCCGGAAAGGGCCAGGCCGAGACGGTCGTTCTCCGTGATCCGGACCCAGGGCTCGCCCGAGATGCCGCCGGGGGCCACGACGGACTCTCCGGACTCACCCTGATCGAGGCGCAGGTTCTCGCGGCCGACCAACTCGCGAAAGGTGATGTGGCCGGACCGCTGGCCGACCAGCTGGCGCAACCGGGCAACGGTGTTCGAGCCAGCCTGCCTCAGCCAGGGCGGGAGCGAACTGCCGGCCGACGAGCCGGCGGCGCTCATGGCGCGGGGACGGACCGGCCGCCCTCGCGGTGCTCGGTCGCGCCGGCAAGCCGCTCGCGCTCCTTCTGCTGCGCGATCCGCTCGTCTTCCAGGATCTGCCGGTATTCCTCGGCCGTGTGCACCTGGCCGTCGCGGGTCACCACATCGATCGTCACCGGATCGACGCCCTGCTCGGCGCCATGGCGGGAGCGCACCCGCGTCCGGATGCGGGCGCCATGGCTGTCCCGGTAGACGCGGAAGACGTTGCCGCTCTCCGCGCCGGGAATGCGGCGGATCGCCTGGTCGCCGAAAAAGTCGCGCAGCAACTGCGTTTCCGCCTCGAGGCCCTGGTTGTGCGCCCGGTCGAACTCGGCGGCCGGCCCCGGCTGGCTGAGGTCGAGCGACGGCGAACCGATGCGCCGGGCGTAGTTCCTCGTCGCCGACCGCTCCCGGAGGAAATGCACCAACGCGGACTGCAGCCCGAGGTCGTCGCTCGCGAGCAGGTCGTCGATGTCGACGTAGGCCGATTCCCAGGCGTCGACGAGGACCCGGTCGTGGAACCCGTGCACGCGGTCCCCGAGCAGGCCGTGCCGGTTTGTCAGGCGCAGCGGGATCACCGGGTCCTGGTCGATGAAGCCCATCAGCTGGTTGTCGAAGCCGGTCGGCGTGCCTCCGCCCGCGCGGGTGTACTGCAATTCGTGCCCATTCATCGCATAGGTCACGCCGCTCGACATGGCGTTGAGCCGGTCGATGAGCTCCGGCAGCCGCGCGAATCCGGATTGCTCACCGCGACCGACGTCGCGCATCTCGACCTTGCGCTGGAGGACGGGGCCGGCCACGCGGCCCAGCGCCGGCATCGCTCCGCCGCGCGCGAAGGACTCCTCGACCAGGTCGGCGGCGGCCTCGCCCGCCTGCGGCCCCGCCGCCGCCGTTCCGCCGGCGGCCGGCGACTGCTGCACCACGTGGGCGAGCTCATGGGCCAGCAGGCGCGAGCCGGCGGATGAACCCGGCTCGAACCGCCCTTCGCCAAAGACGATGTCGCTTCCGACCGTGTAGGCCGCGGCGGACATGCGCCGCGCCGAGTCGGCGGCGCGGGCCCCGGTGTGCACCCGCACGGCGCTGAAATCGTGGCCGAAGCGCTCCTCCATGACACCGCGGGTCGCGGCGTCGAGCGGCTCGCCG
>JBAIXJ010000021.1:0-1502 GCA_037916645.1 Opitutales bacterium
TGCGCGGTTCGCCCAGCCGCTGCCGGTTCGACGTCGCCGAGGACCTCTGGCCGGCCGACGTCGACAAGGGCCAGATCGGCCAGGTGGTGCAGAACATCGTGATCAACGCCTCGCAGGCCGTGCCGCAAGGCACCTCGATCGACGTCAGCCTGCGCAACGAGGAGGTCGGCGCCGAGATGGCCCAGGTCCTGACCCCCGGCCGCTACATCAAGCTCACGATCGCCGACCACGGCCCGGGCATCCCGGCGGACGACTTGCCCAAGATCTTCGACCCCTACTTTACGACCAAGAAACAGGGCAGCGGGCTCGGGCTCACGACGGTCCACTCCATCGTCAAAAAACACCGCGGCCACATCTCCGTCGAATCCGCGCTCGGCCAGGGAGCCACGTTCCGCATCTGGCTGCCGGCCGCGGCCAACGCGCCGGAAGCCGCCGCCCGCCGGGGGGCCACCGCCCCGCCCTTCGCGGCCGGGCCGGCCCGCATCCTGTTCATGGATGACGAGGAGCAGATCCGGAAGGTCGGCCAGGCGATCCTCGGGCGGCTGGGCTACGAAGTGACGACCGTCAACGACGGCGCGGCGGCCGTGCAGGAATACACCCGGGCACGGGAGCAGGGGCGGCCATTCGGCCTCGTCATCCTGGATCTGACGGTGCCCGGCGGCGTCGGCGGGCGGCAGGCCATGGAGCAGCTGCTGAAGATCGATCCCGCGGTGCGGGCGATCGTCTCGAGCGGCTATTCCAACGACCAGGTGCTCTCCGACCACCGCGCCCACGGGTTCAAGGGCATGGTCCTCAAGCCGTACGAGATCGGCGACGTGGCCAAGGTCGTCCAGCGTGTCCTCCGCGGTGAGTCGGCCTGAGCGCGCCTCACCGTCAATCCTTCTGGGCCGCCTGCTTCAGCCTTCGTCCCGCTCCGGCGGGACTACGGCCGACAGGCGCAGGCGCCGTCGGTCATTCGCCATGGCTCCAGGAGCGACCACGGAGTGCGCGATCCTCCACAGCCGGATTCTGGCGTCAGCAAGCTGACCGCCTACAAACTTGGAATTCCGATCGTGTAGGAAGCTCGCTTCGGCCTTCGCCGGAGGCTACGGCTGACAGGCGCGAGCGGCCCTGCAGTTGTAGGCCGCCCGCTTGCGGGCGCCTTTGAGGTTCGTTCACCCGCCCTTGCCGCTGATCGGCACCTCAAAATCCTTCCCGCACGCATGGCAGTCGACCACCACGTGCCGGATGGGATACGGCAGCTTGAGCACCAGGCAGATCGCCCCGAACGCGGAGAGCTCGCGCACCTTGGTGTCGGAGGAGCCGCAATGCGGGCAGCGGAGCACGCCCTCCTCCTGCGGCGGCAGCGCCAGGATCTCCCGCGCCGCCTCGGCCTCCTCGTCCGGCACGTCGATCTTCACGCCGCCGATGGCGTTCGAAAGGAGCCAGTTGAAGGTCACCGTGAACTCATCGCGGATCACCGGATGCAGCCCCGAGCCCTCGAGCCGGGTGAGCGCGACCTG
>JBAIXJ010000022.1:0-1680 GCA_037916645.1 Opitutales bacterium
CTGCGCCGGCTGCACGCCAATCTCGCCGCCGCGGCCGACCGCGGGCCGGCCGATTTCTCCGACCTGCTGCTCACCCCCGGGGTCGGGCAGCGCACCGTGCGTGCGCTCGCGCTGGTCGCCGAGGTCGTGCACGGCGCGCCGTGCCGCTTCACCGACCCGGCGCGGTTTTCGTTCGCCCACGGCGGCAAGGACCGGCATCCGTTCCCGGTCCCGCTCAAGGTGTACGACGAGACGATCGGCGTGCTCAAAGCCGCCGTGCGCAATGCGCGGCTCGGACGCGAGGACGAGCTCGGCGCGCTCGCGCGACTCGACGACCAGGCGCGACGGATCGAGCGCCGCGCCGCCGGAGCCGCGGTCGAGACGATCATCGCCGAGGAGCGGGCGCTGTCGCACACCGACGGCGGCCGCAGCGTGGTCGGCTGGGAACAGCCGCCGGATGTGGTTGTCGCGCGGGCCGCTCCGCCGAAGCCGACACGGCGCGCGTGACGCCTGCTGAAGATTTGGACATCACGCGCGCTTGATCCGCGGCCTTCGCTCCCCGGGAACTCGAATCGACTCCATGACGTTGTCGACTCAGACCAACCTGGGAGAAATCCATGCGGAAATTGTTGACGGTTCTTGCGGCCGGAAGCGCGGTTGCGCTGGTGTCCGTTGCGGCGCCCACCACGGCGGACGCGCGGTGCCGCGGCTGCGGCATTGCGGCCGGCGTGATCGGCGGCATCGCGGCCGGCGCCGCGATCGCGGGCGCGTCGTCATCGTACTACGGGCCCGGCTACGCCTACGATCCGGGTTATGCGTATCCGCCGGCGTACGCCTATGACGGCCCCGCGTACTATGGCAGCGACTACGGCTATTACGGCTATCGCCGCTGGGGCGGCGCGACCAGCGATTACTCTCACATGGATCGCGACTTGGCCGGCACGCGCTGACGGACCCGATCGGCAAAATGGCCGAAAGCCCCGGCGGGCGACCGCCGGGGTTTTTCATGCGCCACGAACGACGCGCCGCCGATCAGTAGCGGTAGTAGCGTCGCTCGGAGCGGCCCCCGGACCCGCGGTAGTACGGGCTGCGGACGCAGGTGCCGCCGATGCCGCTCATCGTCGCCATGCACTGCGCGTAGGTCGCATAGTAGCAGGACTGGGCGCCGCCGCCGGTGCGGCCGCCGTACAGCGCGCACCAGGGGTAATCATAGGCCGACTGGGCGAAGCTCGACGGGGCTGCGCCGACGATGGCCACCAGGAAGGCGAGGGGGCCGAGGATCTTCCGCATGTGTGGCTCCTGAGGTGTGGTGTTGCATTTTCAACAGGTGCCTTGTCTGTCGGTTCCGCCGGGCAATTTGTTCAAACCGCCGGGCATAGGCAGACGCGCGGAACGCATCGCCGACTTCCGCGTTACGGGCTCATGTGGACCTACAGGCTTCCGTTCGGCGCACTGGTGGGCCTTTCCGGCGTGGCCTTTTTCGTCGGTCTGATCCTGCACTGAGCTTGCGCCAATCAATAAAGCGTTCCGCCCCCGGACACCCGGGAGCGGAGCGCTCATTGCTGTGCCTGCGACCGCGGCTGTCGCCGCGGTCCGCCGCCCTCCGCTACATCTTGGCGATGCCGGGGAAGAACAGGTAACAGGCGACCCCGATCACCACGAGATAGGCGAGCAGCGCGAGCGTCCAGCCGAAGTTGTGGC
>JBAIXJ010000023.1:0-2797 GCA_037916645.1 Opitutales bacterium
CACCTCGACGCTGCACAGCGCCGTGGTCGAGTTGGTGGCGCTCAAGGGCGCCAAGATCCAGTACATCACCGTCCAGAACTGGGCGCCCAACGTCTACAATCTCGTCACCAAGCGCGGCCTCGCGCACGACGAGGCGGAGATCAAATGGATCGACTGCAACATCGGCAGCCGCCTGACCATGAAGTACCCGGGGGTCGTTCTCCGCGGCCGCAAGTCGCGCGGCGAGGTGATCTCGATCGCGCTCGCCAACGACGGCCAGCACCAGGACACGGGCGCCAAGATGGTCCACGCGGCGGACGAGACGACCTCCACCATCGTGTCGAAGTCCATCTCGGTCGGCCAGGGCCGGGCCACCTACCGCGGGCTGGTGCACATCCCGCGCCACCTGAAGGGCTGCAAGAACAACACCGAGTGCGACGCCCTGCTGATCAACACGAACTCGCGCACCGACACCTATCCGGCGATCACCGTGCGCGGCCAGGACCACGCCGCGCAGCACGAGGCGAGCGTCTCGAAGGTGAGCGAGGAGATGATTTTCTACATGCAGTCGCGCGGCCTCACCGAGGCGCAGGCCATGAGTCTGGCCGTGAACGGCTTCGTCAACGACCTCGTGCGCCAGTTCCCGATGGAATACTCGGTCGAGCTGAAGCGCCTGATCGACCTCGAAATGGAGGGCTCCGTCGGCTGACGCCGCCTGCGGCGGCGGGCGGGCGGTCGCAGGTGCAGAGCGCAATGCACCTCCCTCCGAATCCCACCGTCCCTCACACCTTGCTCGCTCCACCCTACACGCTCCCCTGATGCCTGCCGTTCCCGCTTCCACTCCCGCGCCCGCGACGTCGGGCGCCTTCACCGCCAAGGTCTTCGCGGACCACCTCGCCGGCGCGGGTCCGTTGCCCCCTTGGTGGCTCGAACTCAAGCGCGCCGCATGGGATCGCTTCCTCGCGCTGCCCCTGCCGCAGAAGTCCGACGAACTCTGGCGGTTCAGCAATGTCGCCGGCATCACCCTCGACGGCAGCGTCCTGCCCGGTGCCGCGGATCCCACTTTGGCAATCCCGGAGCCCGGCTTTTCGCACACGGCGGCGATGGCGTTTGCCAACAACCGCCTGGTCACCGCCGGAGAGCTGCCGGCCAAGCTCCAGAAAAAGGGCGTGATCTTCTGCCCGCTCGAGGAGGCCGTCACGCGGCACGCCGAGCTGTTTCAGCGGCACTACCTGGCGCAGCCGGTCGACCTCGGCGCGGAGAAGTTCGCCGCCCTCAACGCGGCCTTTGCCACCAGCGGCGCGTTCCTCTACGTGCCGCCGGGCGTCGAGGTGGCGCTGCCGTTCGTGGTGACCCACCTCATGGCCGCCGCCGGCGCGGCGATCTTTCCCCACACCCTCATCATCCTGGGCGACAACGCCAAGGCCACGCTCGCCGAATTCTTTGTCGCGGCCGCGCCCGGCGCGGCGGGCCTCGCGGCGGGCGTCAACGATCTGCATGCCGGCCCGGGCGCCCAGCTCACCTACGTCGGTGCGCAGGATTGGGCGCGGGACACGCTGGCCTGCCAGCTCAATTCCACGGTCGTCCAGCGGGACGCACGGGTGCTTTCGCTCAACGTCCACCTCGGCGCCCGCCAGGCCCGCCACGAATCCCACAGCCGGCTCCAGGGCCCCGGCGCCTTCAGCGAGATGCTGGCGCTGACCGTGGCCCAGGGCGCGCAGGAGTTCGACCAGCGGACGCTGCAGAGCCACCAGGCGCCGAACACCGGATCCAATCTGCTCTACAAGAACGCCCTGCTCGACCGGGCGCGGACGATCTTCTCCGGCCTGATCATTGTCGACCCGGACGCCCAGAAAACCGACGCCTACCAGAGCAACCGCAACCTCCTGCTCAGCGACGAGGCCGAGGCGAACTCGCTGCCGGGCTTGGAAATCCAGGCCAACGACGTCCGCTGCACCCACGGCGCCACGAGCGGCCACGTCGACGACGAACAGATGTTCTACCTCAAGTCCCGCGGCATTCCGCCCGCCGTCGCGCGCGAGCTGCTGGTCTTCGGCTTCTTCGAGGAGGTGCTCGACAAGCTCGAGGACGAGGAGCTGCACGGCGCCCTCCGGGAGCTGATCCAGTCCAAGTTTGCGAAGCAGTAGCGAGTAGTGAGTAGCGGGTAGCGAGCATGGCGCTCCCACACCGAAACCAGATTCGACCCTTTCCTCCGGCAATCTATCCTTCCTCGAGCATTTCGCTCAGCCCGACATCCTGAGCCGAGAGATCCTACTCGCTACTCACTTCTCGCTACTCACTACTCTCCCCGCCATGTCCAAAGAACGCATTCTCAGTCGCGACGTCGTCGCCACACAGATCCCCAGCGGCGCCCCGATCACCCTGAACGCCGGGACCAAGGTGCACATCACCCAGACGCTGGGCGGCAGCTACACGGTGCTGATCGACTTCGGGCTGGCGCGGATCGACAGCCGCGATGCCGACGCGCTGGGCGAGAAGGCCGCCAGCGAGGCGACGCCGACGCCGGCGGCCTCGGGCGAGGCGCCGGATCCCGAGTCCGTCTGGGACCAGCTCAAGAAAGTCTACGACCCGGAGATCCCGGTGAACATCGTCGACCTCGGCCTCGTCTACTCCATGGAGATCGAGAAGCGCGCCGAGGGCGGCCACCACGTGAACGTGTCGATGACGCTCACCGCGCCCGGCTGCGGGATGGGTCCCGCGATCGCCGAGGATGCGCGGAGCAAGGTGCTGGTCGTGCCCGGCGTGAGCTCGGCGGATGTCCATCTCGTCTGGGAGCCACCGTGGAACCAGTCGATGA
>JBAIXJ010000024.1:0-14008 GCA_037916645.1 Opitutales bacterium
CTACAGGTTACCCTGGGGCTTAATCATACGAGAAGGCCACGGCAACGGAGCGGGCGGTCACCACACGTCGAGGACGGCGTGGGCCACCTTGTCGGCGAGCGCGCCTGCGAGAAGCGGCAGGGTCTGGTATTCCGCCTGCAACTGGCCGCTGTCGGTGAACGCGTCCTTGGTCACGATGATCTCCCGGTTGGCGAACAGCGGGCGGCCGGAGCGGTTGTCCGTCAGCGTGCAGGTGGCCCGGAGATGAAGAGCAAATTTCCGCGCCAGGCCGGTGTCAGCGGAATTGGCGGCGGCGACCTCGCGCTGGTAGCTGGCCAGGGTGACCCGGAGAGTCGCGTCGGCCGCCTCCGGCGACCCCACGAGCGTCACGCGGCCGTCCTTCACCAGCGCCTCCCGCACCTCCGTGGCGACAAGCGCCTGCGCCTGCGGAATCAGGGCGCGGTTCTCAACAGGCGCGACGTACAGCGTGGTGAAGGCCAGCTGGGTTTTGGTGCCGAGCTGATAGTGCGCGCATGCCGCCAAGCCGAGCAGGGTGGCCGCCACGAGAAGGCTGCAGCGCCGCCGTGGCCACCTCCGGCCGGCCGCCGGACCTGGTTTCACCCGGAGCGACATGGGAGGGAATCCGGCCGTCGGGGCGGGCCGCTCAGAAGAACAGCCACCGTTTTTTCTTGGGCGGCGGCGTGGGCGCCGGGGCGGGCCGGCCCGCCGCCGCCTTTTCCTGGGCGGACAGCAGGGCGTCGACCTTGGTCAGCTGAGTGCGCGCCCGGGCGGCCACCGGCGAGTCAGGATAATCGGTGATGGCCTCGTTGTAGAACACGCGGGCCGCCTTGTAGTTCTTCCGGTACTTGAGGTAGTAGTCGGCGATCCGCAGCTTGCTCTCGGCCATGACGGTCTTCATCTGGGCGAGGCCCTTTTCCGCCGCGGCGATGTTCGGGTCGCCGGGGTAGAGGATGATGAAGTCCTGGAAATAGGTGATCGCCTCGTTGGTGGCGGTCTGGTCGTAGTTGGGGCCCTCGACCAGGTGGGCGTAGGCCTGGCCCAGCCGCAGGTACGCGTCCGGCGTCAGCAGGCTCTTCGGGTACGTGTTGATCATGCGGTCCAGCGCGTCGATGCTGGCCTCGTATTCGCCGAAGCGCTGGTAGGCCTTGGCGATGCTCATGAGCGACAGCGGCGCATACTCGCTGTACGGCGCGTTGGCCAGGACCTGTTCAAACAGCGCGATGGACGACTCGCGGTTCTTGAAGCCGGGGAGCAGGAGCCAGCCGCGGTTGCGGGCGCCGTCGAGCATCGCGCTGGCGATGCGGTACTGCTCGCCAATCACCTGGTTGAACTTCGAGGTGTTCGGATACCGGACGACGATCTCCTGGAAAGCCTGGAACGCCTTCAGGTACTGCCGGCGCGCGAGGCGGATGTAGGCGGAGCGGTAATAGGCCTCGGGGGCGTAGATGGAATTGCCGTAGCGCTTGGTCACCCGGGCGTAGGCTTTCAGCGCCCCGTGGTAATGGCCCCGCTCCTCGAGGGCGCGCGCCTTGTTCATGTAATCCAGCGCGTTGCGGCTGTCCTCGCCCGACAGCCCCGAGATGATGCCGCCCTCGATTTTCCAGCCGCCCTCCGGCGTCCACACCAGGTCGGCGGCCAGCCGGGCGGGGAGGAGGAGCAGCGCCAGGAAGGCGAGCAGGGGCGCGAAGCGGCGGAGCACGGCGGGCGACGGTTGGGACACGGGTCTCACCAGCGAATCAGGGCCGACCCGTAGGTCAAGCCCGCCCCAAAAGCGAGCAGAAGCGTGACCTCCCCGGGGCGGAGGCGCCCGGCGCGCCGGGCCTCGTCGAGCGCGAGGGGGATCGAGGCGGCGGAGGTGTTGCCATAGCGGTCAAGGTTGATGACGAAACGGTCCAAGGGGAGGCCCAGGTCTTCCGATAGGGCTTCAATGATGCGCCGGTTCGCCTGGTGCGAAATAACGCAGGCAATTTGATCCTTGGCGAGGCCGTGTTGTTCCAGAATCTCGCGGGCCGACTCCGCCATGGCCCGGACGGCGAACTTGTACACCTCCCGGCCCTTCATCTTGAGGAAATGCTGCCGGTGCTCGAGCGAGTGCGCGGACGCCGGATTGAGGCTGCCGCCGCCAGGGATGCAGAGCAGGGCGGGGTCGCTGCCGTCGGCTCCAAGGCTGCAGCCGAGGATGCCCCGCTTCGGCTCCGGAACCCGGCCCAGCACCACCGCGCCGGCGGCATCGCCGAACAGGACGCAGGTGGACCGGTCCTGCCAGTCGACGAAGCTGGAGAGCTTCTCGGCACCGATCACCAGGGCGTGCCGGTGGCGGCCGGACACCATCAGGGCGCGGGCAACCTCGAGGGCGTACAGGAACCCGGAGCAGGCGGCGTTGAGGTCGAAGCAGACGGCGTGGTCGGGCAGGTTGAGCTTGCGCTGCGCGATGCAGGCCGACGACGGCATGGGCATGTCGGGGGTGACCGTGGCCAGCACGAGCAGGGTGATTTCGCCCGCGGTCAGGTGCGCGTCGGCGATGGCGGCGATCGCCGCCCGGATCGCCAGCTCGCTCGCCGGCTCGTGGTGTGCGGCGATGTGCCGTTCCCTGATCCCCGTCCGGGTGGCGATCCACTCGTCGGTGGTGTCCACCATTCTGGCCAGCTCGTGATTCGTGAGCACCTTGGCCGGGGCGTAGGAGCCGGTGCCAAGAATGGCGATGGATTCGGGCATGAAGGGCGGCGGGCGGCGGGTCAGGCGACGGTCTGGTGCAGGACCTCGTTGGCCAGCGCGACGTCGACCTCAATGCGGTGGTTGAGATCGTACTGGATCGCCTCGGCGGCGATGCGGATGGCATTCTTCCACGACTGCCGGTTGCTGGAGCCGTGCGCCTTGATGATGTTGCCCTTCAATCCAAGGAGGGGGGCGCCGCCGTAGCGCTCCGGGTTGATGCGGCGGCGCAGCGCCGAAAACGCGCCTCGCGCCAGGAACGCGCCGGTGGCCCGCAGCGGGTTGGCCATCAGTTGATCGCGCAGCTCCCCCGAGATGAACTTGGCCAGGGACTCCCAGCTCTTGAGGCAGATATTGCCCACGAAGCCGTCGCAGACGACGACGTCGACGTGGTTGGAAAACAGCTGGAAGCCCTCGATCGGGCCGACGTAGTTGACGAGCGAGCCGAGCCGCTTGAGCGCGTCGTGCGTGTCAGCGATGACGCTGTTGCCCTTGCCCTCCTCCGTGCCGATGGTCAGCAGGCCGATCCGCGGCTCCGCGCAGCCGAGCTCGATGCGGGCGTAATGGGAGCCGATGACGGCGTTGTGGACGAGGTGTTCGGGGCGGGCCTCCGGATTGGCGCCGGCGTCGATAAGGACAAAGTAGCCCTCGGCGTGGGGCAGAATCGGCGCGAGCGCGGCCCGGTCGAGGCCGTCGAGGGTCCGCAACTTGAGGATGCCGCAGGCAACCAGGCTCCCGGTGTTGCCGCAACTGACGGCGGCGGCCGCCTCGCCGTTTTTGACCAGTTCGATGGCGCGCAGCATCGAGGAGTCCTTCTTGCGCCGGATGGCAAGCAGCGGCTTGTCGTCCATCGCGATGACCTCCGACGCATGCACCAGCGCGAGCGAGGGATGCCGGGCCAGCCCCGCCTTCGCCAGAATCGGCTCCAGCACGGCCCGGTCGCCCACCAGCGTGAGCGGGCTCAGCTCCGGGAATTCAGCCAGCGCCAGCTTGGCGCCCTCGACGACCTCGGCGGGGCCCAGATCGCCACCCATGGCGTCCACAGCAATTCGGCCTGTGGAGGGCGTGTCTGCCATCGCGAATGGTGCAGGTTGAGGCGAAGGTTCGGGCCGGCGGCCCGGCCGACTACACTTCGACGGTCAGAACCTGGCGGCCGCGATACATGCCGGTGCGCGGATTGACGCGATGCGGGCGGATGGCGCCCTCGTCGCCGGGATCCCGTGCGAACTGCGGCGCGCGGAAGGCGTTGGCGGCCCGGCGGTTGGCGCTGCGGCGTTTGGATTGTTTACGTTTCGGATTGGCCATGATGAAAAGGGGAGAACGGAGCGGGCGAACGTCCCCAGGGCGCTCCGCCGGCGGTTCAAAGGTGCCCGAGTAAAGGTCGCCTCCGGGGAGGGTCAAGAATCATATCGCGCCGCGCCGGCCCGCGCTCGTCAGAGGAAATGGAGCGCGCCGAGCAGGGCCGCCAGGGCCAGCCGGTACCAGGCAAAAACGGCCAGGCCGTGGCGGGTGAGGTAGCGGACGAGGAATTTCACGGCGAGCGCGGCGGAAACCGTCGCCACGACGCAGCCGAACAGCACGTGCGGCCAGCCGAACACGGCGATCATGGCCGCGCCGGACTGCCAGCTCTTGAAGAGCGTGGCGGCCGTCAGGGTGACGAAGCCGAGGAGGAAACTGAACTCCGCGGCGAGGCGGGGCTCGAAGCCGGCGAAGTAGCCGCCCACGATCGTGGTCATCGAGCGGCTCATGCCCGGCCAGAGCGCCAGGCACTGCATCGCCCCGATGCCCAGCGCGCCGCGGGTCGAGAGGTCGGTGGCGTTGAGCACGGCGCTGGCGGAGGTGGCGTATTTCTTCCGCCAGTGCTCGGCGGCGAGCATGAGGACCGCGCCGCTGATCTGGGCGACGATGACGGCCTGCACGGAAAACAGGACTTGGTCGATCCAACGGTTCAGGGCCAGCCCGATGACGGCGGCCGGGATGAACGCCACCACCAGGTTCCGCAGGAGACGCAGCCCCAGCGGGTCGCGGCCCAGCAACCCGAAAACCAGGCTGAGAAGCTGGGGCCAGTAGAGCAGGGCGACGGCGGCGATCGCCCCGAACTGGATGACGACGGAGTACGTGTCGGCGGCCAGGCGCAGGGTCAGCGGCTCGCCGGCGGGATGGCGCGCCGACGGATTCTTGTACCAGAGCGGCTGGCCGGAGGCGTCCGTCAGCGGCGTCTCGGAGTCGAGCTTGAGCGCGTGGTCGGCGATGATGAGATGGCCGGTCGAGGATATCGGGAGGTATTCGGTCAATCCCTCGACGAGGCCCAGCACGAGGGCGTCGCCCACGCTCAACTCCGCCGCCGGTTGCCCCGGCGCCGCGGCGGCGGCCCCGAGGGGGAGGCGGAACGCCGCGCCGCCGAGCAGCAGGCCCAGGGCGAGCAATGGAATCCACACGCGACGCATCGCGTTTAGCTCGGCGATTTCCTCCCGGGTGTCGAGAACTATGAACGCGGTTTTTCGGCTTTTCTCCTTCGGGGAGCCTTTCAGAGTGCTCGCTGCCATGCCCGCGCTGAGCGACCTGACCATCCGCGTGACCGACGGAAAGGAACTCGACGGCGAGGCGGCGCGCGAGGCGGCGCGGGCCCTCGCGTCGGCGGAGGTGTCCGACGCGGAGAAGGCCGATTTCCTCACGGCCCTCGCCGACCGGGGCGAAACGGTGGGTGAGGTGGCCGCGTTCGCCACGGTCTTTCGCTCGCTGGCGGTCAATCCCGGCATGGAGGCCTGGGCGCCGCGGGCGATCGACGTGGTCGGGACCGGAGGCGACCACATGGGGGGATTCAATGTCTCGAGCCTGGTCACCCTCGTCCTGGCCTGCGCCGGGGTGCCCGTGATGAAGCACGGCAACCGCGGCATCACGTCGAAGTGCGGCAGCGCGGACCTGATGGCCGCGCTGGGCGTGGATCTCGCGGCGCCGCCGGAAAAGCTGCGCCGGGCCATGCAGGAGCTGGGGTTCGTCTTCTTCTTCGCGCCGGCCTATCATCCCGCCTTCAAGCACGTCGCGGCGGTGCGCAAGGCGCTGGCCGCGGCGGGGCGCCGGACGGTGTTCAATGTCATCGGCCCGCTCATCAACCCGGGCCGTCCGGCGCAGGTGCTGCTGGGCTCGTTCTCCGAGGCGTGGGCGGTGAAGCTCGCCGCGACCCTCGAGTCCCTCGGGGCGGGGGCCGGCGTCGCCGTGACGGGCGTCATCGGCGAGGGCAAGGGCATCGACGAGCTCACCACCGCCACCGAAAACCGGGTGAAGGGCTTTGGGCGGCTGGCCGCGGTCGACGGGCGGTGGTTTGCGGAGGATTTCGGCCTCCGGCGCGCGCCGTTTGCGGAGATTCAGGGCGGCGACGTTGCCTTCAACGTGGCGCGGGTCGAGGCGGTGCTCGAGGGCCGCGGTCCCGGGGGGCTGGTCGACACGATCGTGCTGAACACGGCTGTGGCGCTCTGGATCGTCGGCCGCATCGCCCGGGTGCGCGACGGCCTGGATCCCGCGCGCGAGCTGCTGCTCGGCGGCGCGGTGAAGGCCCGGATCGCGGCGACCCGCGAGTTCTACCGTTCATGAAGCGCGCGTATTTCGGGACCGATGGCGTGCGGGGGCCCTATGGCGGGCCGGTGGTGAATGATGCCTTTGCCCGGAAACTGGGCGCGGCCGCCGCGCGCTTCTTCCGCGCGCCGACGGGCGCGACGTCGGACCGGGCGCCGGCGCGAGTCCTCATCGGCCGGGACACGCGACAGTCCGGCCCGGCGCTGGAGGCGGCCCTGGCCGCCGGTTTGCGGGCCGAGGGATTCGCGCCCGCGAGCCTGGGTGTCGTGCCCACGCCGGCCGTGGCCTGGGCGGTCCGCCGGGAGAACGCGGCGTTCGGCGTGGTCCTGACGGCGTCGCACAACCCGGCGGGCGACAACGGCATCAAGTTTTTTGGCCCCGACGGGACCAAACTGACCGACGAGCAGGAAGCGCGGATCGAGGAACAGCTGCCGCTCGTGGCCGGCCGCGCGGCGGGCGGCGGCGGTGAGCCCCTGCCAGTGCTGTCGGACGTCGCGCAGAATTATGTCGGCGTGGTCTCGCGCCTGCTGCCTCCGGCGTGCCTGCGCGGGTGGAGCATTGTCCTCGACACAGCCAACGGCGCGACGTGCGGGACCAGCCCGGCGGTGCTGCGCGGGCTCGGGGCCACGGTGGCCGGATTGGGCGATGCGCCGGACGGCCGGAACATCAACGCCGGGGTGGGGAGCGAACACCCGGAGGGCCTGTGCGCGCTGGTGCGGAGGACGGGCGCCAGGCTGGGCGTCGCGCACGACGGCGACGGCGACCGTTGCCTCCTGTGCGACGAGCAGGGCGACGTGCTCGACGGCGACGAGATCCTGACGCTGCTGGCGCTGCACGCCCTCCGGCAGGGGCGCCTGCCGAGACAGACGCTGGTGGTCACGGTGCAAAGCAACCTCGGGGTCGACGCGGCGGTGCAGGCGGCAGGAGGGCGGGTGCTGCGCACTCCCGTTGGCGACCGCTACGTGGCCGAGCGCATGTTCGCGGAAGGGGCCGCGCTGGGCGGCGAATCCTCCGGGCACATCATCTGCGCCGAGGTCTCGCCGGCGGGCGACGGCCTGGTCGCGGCGTTGAAGGTGATCGAGGTGATGCTCGCCACCGGCCAGCCGCTCTCGAGTCTGCGGCGGGCGTTGCGGCGTTTTCCGCAGCTCAGCGCGGCGATGACGGTCGCCGAAAAACGCCCGCTGGAGGAGCTGCCGGCGGTGCGGGGCGCGATCCGCGCCGCGGAGGCCGCGCTCGGCGGGAGCGGGCGGGTTCTGGTCCGTTATTCGGGCACCGAGCCCAAAATCCGGCTCCTGGTCGAGGGCGAGGACGCGGCCCAGGTGCAGACGTGCCTCGAGCGGCTGAAGGCGGCGGTCGCGGCCGACCTAGGGTCCGGTTGACAGCAGTGCCTGCACCTCGGCGAGCGTCGGCGGGTGAACGCAGCCCGGCGCCCGGGTGCAGACCAGCGCCGCGACCGCCATCGAAAAGCGCACGGTTTCTTCGGCCGGCCAGCCCTGCAAAAAACCGTAGATGACGCCGCCGCGGAAACTGTCTCCCGCGCCAGCGCTGTCCACGACGGTCACGCGAAAGGGCGGCAGCTCGCGGCACCGCGCCTCGGCCCCGCCGCGCCCCCACCAAACCGGCTGCGAGCCGGAGGTGAAGACCACCAGGCCGGGGCAGCCCCGGAGGTACCGTGCGAACAGCGCGGCGCGCTCGGAATCGCTCGCGGCGGCGGCGGCGTATTCGCGCAGGAGAAACTCGCGGGAGATGATCAGCGCCGCCGCGCTGCCGGCGAGTTCCGAGTCGTGGCGGGCGTCGTAGGTGACCAGCGGCCGGCCCAGCCTGGCCGCCTGGCGAGCCACGGCCAGCGTGGTTTCGCCAAAACTGGAGTCGACGCTGACGATCCGGGCGGCGGCGATCCTGGCCGGATCCGGTTCGTCCCACTGCGGGGTGGTGAACAGGAGGTCGCAGTAGCGCCCGAACACGGTGCGCGAGGCGCCGTCGGAGATCACCACCTCGGTGGCGCCGCGGTAGCCGGGCACCACGCGCAAGCCCGCGCAGTCAATGCCGCGCTCCTGGAGGAAGGCGAGGGTGCGGCGGCACTCCGGAGTGTCGCCGATCCAGTTGCCCTCGAGGGCGACCGACACGCCGAGGCGCCGCAGCACCAGCGCCGTGCCCGTGGCTTCGCCGGAATGGTTCTCGAGGGTCTCGACCACCTCGCCGTAGCCGTCGGCGTCCGGATACCGGTCGCGCAGGCGCAGCACCACGCCGGTGCTCACGTGCCCGAAGCAATAGACGTCGGCCATGGTCCCATCCCGAGCGGGCGGCGGCTTTTTCCAAGAACAAACTGGTCGCCGATGGGCGTCCATTGCCGCGGCGCCGGCGGGGCGCCACGGCCCGGGGCGGCGCTCAGGGCAGGACTTGGTAGTGGGTGTGCATGCCGGCGGCCATGTGGTCGTCGACGTGGCAGTGGAACATCCACAGGCCCGGATCATCCGGCACCATGTCGCAGACCAGCATCTGGGCGGGCGCGATGCTCACCACGTCGGTCCGCTGGCCGTTCACCGTGACCACATTGCCGTGCCAGTGCGGGGTGTGGAAATTGAACCCGTTGCCGATCGTCACGACATACCACCGCACCCGCTCGCCGACCTTCATCGTCATCATCGGCATGTTCCCATAGAGATAGCCGTTGATGGTGAACTTGAAGTTGGCGCCGGCAAACCCGCCGGCGTCGAGGGTGTAGGCCCCGTCGGGATCCACGGGGACATAATCGTCTTTCCGGACTTTCTTTGGATCGCTGCAGTAGGCCTGGATGTTGTGATCCAAGTACCAGCTCTGGTTTTCGTCGACGATCATGAACAGCGTGACGAACTCGCGGTCCACGTCGCCCGGCCGGCCGGACGGCGTGCTCGCGCCGCGCCGGTTGATGAGGATGACGCCGACCAGGCCGGAGTTGACGTCCTTCGGCTCGTCCGTGTGGGAGTGATACAGCCAGACGACGGAACTGGGATCGTTCGGGCCCGGGCCGGCCCGCTCCGGCACGTCCCAGACATACTCATGCATGCCGCCGGGCGGGACCGCGTCGTCCGCCTTGTCCGCGCCGGTGGTGCCGTCCTCGTAGAGGGCGCCCTCGGAACTTTTGTCATAGAACACGCCGTGCGGATGCATGCTGTAGGGGCGGCTGGCGTTGTTTTTGAAGAAGACGTGGATGCTCTCGCCCACCTCCGCGCGAAGCACGGGGCCGAGCATCCCGAGGTGCGCCCATTCCGGCGGGCGCGGTTTGAGCGCGGTGAAAGTGGCGTCGGTGTACTCGCGGTAGACCGCCTTCCGATAGACGTGGCCGATGCGGTCGGGCCCGCGCTCGGTGAACACCTTCGCGAGGCCGGCAAACGGCTTGCCCGTCATCATGTCGATGCCGGAGGGGGCGTAATCCCATTCCACCTCGTCGGCCGCGACATAATAGGTGCGGGCGGGCCCGAAAACGGTGTGACGGGGGGCCGAGGGCGCCGGCATGGCGTGATGGCCCGGCTGCGCCTCGGACCCCGGGGGCGGCGGGTTTTCCGCGGCGATGCCGTGCCCGGCGAGCCAGGGTGTCAGCGCGGCGGCAGCGAGGAACTTGAGGATGCGGTCAGGGATCGAGGCCATTTTCATGGGCAGGTCGGCAGAGGGTTGGGGTTCGCGCCGCCGCCGGAGGAATTCCAGCGGGTGGGTCAGCCAGCGCGCATTGGGGGTGTCGGATCTGGCGGACCCGGGGCGCAAAAGGTAGCACAGCATCGCGGCGCCATCAAAGGGACCGCGGTGTTTCGCCGGTGCCGACGATCCTGAATTCGAGTCCGGTCGGCGGCGGGTCGCGGGGGGAGCCCGGGCTTGACAACATTCCGGCCGGCAGCCCATCCGTGGAACGCGCATGTCCGCCCCCGCAACCTCATCCTCGCCGGCGCGCACCTATTGGACGGCGTTCATCGGGCTGCTGTTCGACTACTACGACCTCTACCTGTTCGTGTACCTGGAGCGGACCCTGGCGGAGGCGTTCGCGCTGACGCCGGCGGCGAGCGATGCGCTGCAATTCATCGGGCTGGCGGGCGTGGGCGTCGGGGCGCTGATCCTGGGCGCGCTGGCCGACCGGTTCGGCCGGGGACGGATGATGCTCGCCGTCTTCGGCGTTTATGTGGCCGGGATCGCGGGTCTCAGCCTGGCGTGGGATTTCGGCAGCCTGCTGGGCTTCCGCCTGCTCGCCTCGCTGGCGCTCGGGGCGGAGTGGGGCATCAGCCACACCTATCTGGCCGAGCGCGTGGATCGGGCGACGCGGTACCGCTTTTCGGCCCTGCTGCAGTTCGCGATCCTCGGCGGGCTGCTCGCGGCCTTCGCCCGGAACTGGCTGCTGCCGGCCTGGGGTTGGCGGTGGCTGTTCGCGGCTTCAATCGCGCCGGTGGCCGTGCTGTCGCTGGTCCGCTGGCGCGTGCTGGCGGCGGAGGCCGGCGGCGGCCGGCGGGCGGCGACCCGGCCGCGGTCGCCGGGCTTCTGGGCCGCCGTCGCGGGCAACCTGGTCCCCTTCCTGGTGTGTCTCGGGCTGGCGAGCCTCACGATCCTGATCGGCACGATCAACGTCTTCTTCGCGAAGGATCTTCCGCAGTCCACCCTCTATACGGTCTTCTTCTGGGCCAACGTCGCCCCGGGTATGCTCCTCGGGGCGTGGACCGTGCGGCGGCTGGGCGTAGGGCGTTCGCTGGCCGCCTACGCGGTGGCGCTGATGCTCGTCGCGCTCTGGGCGTGGGCGAGCGCCTGGCCCCAGCGCATCCTCGCGTTTGCCCTCGTGCTCCCCCTCCTGAACGGCGTGCCCTTCGGCCTGATGGGCGCGTTTTTCAACGAGGTGGTCGACGACGATTGCCGCACCATGCTCTCAGGCGCCGCCTACAACCTGGGACGCATCCCCGCCGCCCTGTCGCCGGCGCTGATCACGATGCTGGGCCTTCGCCAGGGGGGAGACTATCTGCTGTTCGCAGCCGCCCTCGGAGCCGGCGTGCTGGCCCTGAGCCTCGCCGCCGCGCGTCTGAGGCCGCGTTTCTAGCGCGGCGCGGCCGGACTCGGCCCACCCGACGGCGGCGCACGCGAGGCGCCTTGCCCATCGCCGCGCGGAGGCGTAAGGGAAAGGCGATTGAATCCAGCGCAACGCTCCGGCCCGGAGTCGCGCCGGCCCGAAAGGAGCATCCCATGCCCGAATTGCCCGAAATCCACCACCTTGCCCGCCAGATGCACCGCACGCTGCGAGGTCGCAGGATCAACGAAGTCGAAGTCAAGCAGCCCAAATGTCTGAACGTCCCGCCGTCGGCCTTCGCCGAGCTCCTGTGCGGCAAGGTCGTGGGCCGGGTCACCTCGCGGGGAAAATGGATCTTCGCCCACCTCGAACCCGGCGCGACGCTGCTGGTGAGCCTCGGCATGGGCGGCGACTTGCTGTGGCACCGACCGGGTGCCGCCGTGCCGGACCGCCATCAGCTTAAGGTCGGCTTCGCCGACGGATCCCATCTCACCATCCGCTTCTGGTGGTTCGGTTACGCGCACGCCCTGCGCGATGCCGATCTCTCCGCTCACAAGATGACCCGCACGCTGGGGCTAAATCCACTGGACCGGACCGAGTTTACGATCGCGCGCTTTCGCGCGCTGCTCGAGCGACGGCGCGGCTCGATCAAGGCCTTCCTGATGGACCAGAGCCATGTCGCCGGCATCGGCAATGTCTACATCCAGGACATACTGTTCAAGGCGCGCCTGCATCCGAACCGGCCCATCCCGGCGATGGGTCCGCGGGAGCGGGATGCGCTGTACCGGGCCATTGCCGGCAACCTGGCCGATGCGGCGAAACGGGGCGGCCTCGCCTTCGAGAAGGACCTCTTTGGCCGCGGCGGCGGCGTGCGGAGTTTTCTGGTCGGCTACCGGGAGGGAAAGGCCTGCCCCCGGTGTGGCGCGAAGGTGAGAAAGATCCGCGCAGGCGCGACTGCGTCCTTCATCTGCCCGCGCTGCCAGACCTGACGCGAGTCCCCCGGAGGCACGGGGACGCCCGCCCGACTCCGGGTATGAGGGCGAAACGCGAGGCTTGTCTCGGGCCGGCCCGCACGTTATACACAGAAAGTGGGGTGCGCGCGTGAAAAGCGGCGTGACCATCTTGATGTGTTGGCTGGGCTTGGTGGCCGGGACCATGCGGGCGGCCGCCGCGGGCGAGGAGGAGCCGTGGCGCGAGCTTGGCGTGGTGCGGATGGTGCTGCCCGACTACCCTCAGAGCCTTCGGAGTGACGGGGTGGTCGCGGGCACGGCGAGCGTGATTCTGACCCATGGCACGGACGGCCTGCCGATCGATGTCCTCGTAATCGGGGCGTCGCATCCGAAGTTCGGGCAGGCGGTGGCGGCGGCGGCATGGACGTGGCGTTTTGCCCCGGTCGGGCCGGGAGAGCAGCGGGTGCAACGAACGCCGGTGCTGACTTTCCAGTTTACGGCCCGAGGGGTGATCCTCGTCCCCATGGGCAAGCAGTCGACCACGGAAGGCTGGGCGTTCGAAATGCCGGAGCGCCGGGCGCCCGGCTTCGTCGGCTTCGAGCAACTGGATTCCCTGCCCCGGGCCCTCGCCCAAGCGATGCCGGTCTTTCCGCGGGATTTGATCGGTCGGGTCGAGCGCGGCTGGGCGGAGGTGGAGTTCCTGGTGGACGAGGATGGCCGGGTGCGGGTGCCGGCGGTGCGCCGGGAGTCCACGCGGGAGTTCGGCGACGCGGCGCTGGCGGCGGTGTCCGGCTGGCGGTTCACGGAACCCCGGCGCCACGGGCAGCCGGTCGTCGCCGCGGCCGGATGGGGATTCCAGTTTGGCCCGGCCGCGCCGGAGTCCGGGCGGGGGAAGTAAGCGCCCGGCCGCCGCCGCGGCGATCAGACGCGGAAGATCGCGCCGAGTTTGCGCCCCAGCAGGGCGCTCATCGCCGCGATCGTGACGCCGAGGAAAACCATGGCCCAGACGCCGAGGGCGGAGGCGAGATAGCGGCCGTCACCGAGAAGCTGGTACAGCTCCAGGATGGCCTTGGTGATCGGGTAGAACACCTGCTTTTGGGCGAGGATCAGCGAGTCGGACACCTCGAGCATGGCGAAGGCAAAGGCGAGCAGTCCGCCGGCGATGAGGTTGGCGGTGATCAGCGGCAGCGTGATGCGGATCGTCGCCTTGAGCGGAGGACAGCCGAGATTCTGGGCGGCCTCCTCGAGCGTCTCGCTGGTCTGCTGGAAGCCCGCCGCGGCGGACCGCACCACGTAGGGGAGCCGCCGCACCGCATAGGCGATGATGAGCAGGGGCATCGGGTTTTCCACGGGGTTGAGCCGCGAGAGCCAGCGTCCCTCCTGGCTCATGGCGAGGAAGCCGAACGCGAGCACCAGCCCGGGCACGGCCAGCGGCAGCATGGAGAGGAAGTCGAGCACGTGGCGGCCGGCGAGGCGGGTCCGCACGATGACGTAGGCGATCGCGATGCCCAGCGTCAGGTCCACCACCGTCGAAATGCTGGAGTATTTGAGGCTGTTGGCGATGGCCGGCACCGTGAGATCGTGCCCCAGCGCCAGGCGGAAATTGGCGAGCGTGTAGGTGTGGGGCAACAGGGTGCCGTGCCAGTGGTCGGAGAGCGCGATCAGGACGACGGCGAGGTGCGGCAGCACGGCCACGAAGGTGACCCCCGCGAAAAGCGCCGTGCAGGTCCACGCGCGCCACGGCGGCAGCGGCCGC
>JBAIXJ010000025.1:0-8940 GCA_037916645.1 Opitutales bacterium
CAGCTGCTGACCTTTGCCAAGGGCGGCACCTCCGTGCTCACCGTCCTGGCGCCCCAGACCATTCTCAAGGACGCCATGCGCATCGCCGCCGCGGGGTCGAGCACCGAGGTGATCTTTGAGGTCGCCCCGGGCACGGGCAACATCCTCGCCGACCGCGCCCAGATCCTGCAGGTCTTCCAGAACCTCATCGTCAACGCCGTCCAGGCCATGCCGCCGGAGCATCCCGGGCACATCTGGCTGCGCGCCGGCAACCTCGCGCTGGCCGAGGAGCAGATCCCGCCGCTGCCCGCCGGCAACTACGTGCAGTTCGAGGTGCAGGACGACGGCAGCGGCATCCCGGCGGAAAACCTCGAGAAGATCTTCGACGCCTTCTTCACGACCAAGAAACACGGCACGGGCCTCGGCCTCGCGACCGTGCTCGACGTCGTGCGCAAGCACGGCGGCCAGATCGGCGTTGCCTCCACCGTCGGCATCGGCACGACGTTCACCATCTTCCTGCCGCAGGCCGAGCAGCCGGCGGAGATCGAGGCCCGCCGGGCCCCCACCCTGCGGTTCGGGACCGGCCGGGTCCTGTTCATGGACGACGACGAGAAGATCTGCCTGCTCACGTCCGGCATGCTCGCCAGCCTCGAGTACAAGTTCGACGTCGCCCGCAACGGCGAGGAGGCCATCGCGCTGTACAAGCGCTACCTCAACATCGGCCGGCCGTACGACGCGGTGATCATGGACCTGACCATCATCGGCGGCATGGGCGGCGAGGAGACCTTTCGGCAGCTGCGCGAACTCGACCCCGACGTGCGGGCGATCATCACGAGCGGCTACGACAGCGAGGAGATGGCCCAGCAGTACCTCGAGATGGGCTTCTGCGGCTACCTCACCAAGCCGTACCGCGTCGGCGACCTCGGCCGGATCCTGAAGACGGTCCTCGGCTGAGACCGGCGCCCGCCGCGCCCTTCATCCCCCGGCTGCCCGGCCGGTTCCGCAATCCGACGGGATGCCTCCGCGCACGCTTCTTGCATTGCCGACGGGACCTGTTTGACTGGAAAAATGGACCCATTTTCCATTCCGCCGGGCGGTCGCCGCCCCGGCCTGCGGTCAGAGCGCCGGGGGGACGGCTTGACCCGCCGCCGGTAGCCGGCGGCCGATCCTCGTGCAGCTCACCGATCACCTGCTCGTCGGCGCCGCGCTGGCGATGCTCGCCAGCCTGCCGGCGAGCCGCCGGTTTCCCCGCCTGTGGCTCCTCCTGGTGCTCGGCGGAGCGGTGTGCGCCCTCGGCGCCGCCGGGACAGTGCTGGGCGGGGGGCCTGACGGCGACTGGCTGGCGGCGTTCCCAATCTGCGGCGAGGCCGCGCATTTCCGGCTCGACCCGCTCGGCGCGGTCTTTCTGGCCCTGCTCGGCGTCATCGGCGGCTGCGCGGCGGTTTACGCCCGCGAATACTGGAGCGACCGCGCGCATCCGCGTTCCGCGCGCGCCGGACGCCTGTGGATGAGCGTGCTGCTGTCGAGCACCGGACTGGTGCTCCTCTCGGCCAACGGGCTGCACTTTCTGCTCGGGTGGGAGGTCTTCGCGCTCAGCGGCTATTTTCTCATCACGCTCGACCGCTCGCGCCGCGATGTTCGTGCGGCCGGCTGGCTCTACCTCGCGGCCTCGCACGCGGGCACCCTCTGCCTCTTCGCCTTCTTTGCCCTGCTGGCCGCCCGCACGGGGAGCTGGGAACTCGGCCCGGTGCGGGACCATCCCGGCCTGGCGCCGCTGTTCTGGCTGGCCCTCGTCGGCTTCGGCCTCAAGGCCGGCCTGTTTCCGCTCCATATCTGGCTGCCGTCGGCCCACGCGAACGCCCCGAGCCATGTGTCGGCCCTACTCTCAGGCATGGCCCTGAAAGTGGGCATCTACGGGCTCGTGCGCTTCAGCGGGTGGCTGCCGGTGCCCGCCGGGGCGGGCTGGGTGGTGGCCGGCCTCGGTGCGGCCAGCGCCGTCCTGGGCGTGGCGTTCGCCCTCGGCCAGCACGACCTCAAGCGCCTGCTCGCCTACCACAGCGTGGAGAACATCGGCATCATCCTGCTCGGCCTCGGCTTCGCCCTGCTCGCCGTGACGTCCGGCCATCCGCTCTGGGGCCAGCTCGCGCTCGCCGGGGCGCTGCTCCACGTCTGGAACCACGGGCTGTTCAAATCCCTGCTCTTCCTCGGCGCGGGCTCGGTCCTGCACGCCACCGGCACCCGCGAGATGAGCCGCCTGGGCGGCCTCTGGCGGGCGATGCCGTGGACCACCGGGCTCTTCGCCCTGGGCGCCGCGGCGATCTCGGGCCTGCCGCCGCTCAACGGCTTCATCAGCGAGTGGCTGGTGTATCTCGGGCTGTTCGACGCGCTGAACGCCCGCGGCCCCGCCGCGCTCGGCGCGGTGGCGGCGGTGGTCCTGCTCGCCATGACCGGGGCGCTCGCCCTCGCCTGCTTCACCAAGGTGTGCGGCGTCGTCTTTCTCGGCGCGCCCCGGAGCGCGGCCGTCCGGCGGGCGCACGAATGTGGGCCGGCGATGCGCGCGCCGATGCTCGTCCTCGCGGCCGCCTGCGTCGCGATCGGCCTCGCGCCGGCCGCCGTCTGGCCGGCGCTGATGCGCGCCGCCGCCGCCTGGGATCCGGCCTGGCCCGCATCCGCCCCGCCGCCGTCACTGCGCGCGCTCGGCACGGCGAATCTGGCCTTCACCCTGCTCGCGGTCCTCGCCGCGGTCGGGCTCTGGCGCCTCACGCAGCGCCGCGGCCTGCGGCGCGCACCGACCTGGGACTGCGGTTATGCGGCGCCCACGGCCCGGATGCAGTACACGGCCGGCTCGTTCGCCGGCACGATTGTCGGCTGGTTCTCCTGGATCCTCCGCCCGCAGCGTCACGAGCACCGGCCGGACGGAGTGTTCCCGCGGAACGCCGCCAGCGAGGAGCACACGCCCGAGGTCGTGCTCGAACGGGTCATCGCCCCCGTCGGGTCGCTCGTCATGCGGGTCGCGCTCGCCGCCCGCCGCCTACAGCACGGCCGCATCCAAGCCTACCTGCTCTACGTCATCGCCGGACTGGTCGCCCTCGCGGCCCTTGTCCTCACCGGAGGCGCGCGATGAATTCCGCCGCACGCCTGCTTTGTTGAGCCGCCATGTACCTGAACCTCATCCAGATCGCGGAATCGTTCGGGGTGTCGGAGAAAGTCGTCGAGGATTGGATCCGCGACGAGGGCCTGCCCCATACGCCTGATCGCGGCCGCCTGCTCTTTGACCAGACCCAGGTCGCCGAGTGGGCTGCGACCCGCGGGCTCGCGGCCAAGGCGGGATTCCTCGCGCCCCAGACCCATGCCGTGGCCTCCGGGCTGCGGATCGAGCCGCTGCTGCGCGCCGGCGGGATCTGGCGCGACCTGCCGGCCGCCCAGGTAGCCGCCACCTACGAGCGCATCGTGGCCGCGCTGCCGGGCGCGAACCCGGCCATCCGGCAGCTGCTCGGGCAGCGGATTCATTCCCCGGGCGGCGTCACGCTGGCCCCGGTGGGCAGCGGCTTCGCCCTGCCGCATTTCAGCACCCGCGTTGCGCTCGGACGCGAGTCTGGCACCGTGGCCCTCCTGTTGCTGCGGGAAGCGTGGCCGGCCGCCGACCCGCTGCCCGACGAGACGCCGGTCACCAATCTCTTCTTCTTCGTCGCGCCGTCACCCCGGGCGCACCTCGACGTCCTCGGCCGGATCTGCCGTCTCATCGCCCACGGATTGGTGCGCGAGCTGATCCGGCAGCGGGCGCCCGACCATGAGATCCTCCGTGCGGTGGCCGCCGCCGAGGCTTCCGCCCCGGTCAAGGAGATCGCCCCATGATCACGCTGCTGCAGATCCTGCTGCGCCTGGCGTTCTGGCTGGCCCTGGCCCCGCTGCTGCCGGGGATCATCAACAAGGTGAAGGCCTGGGTGGCCGGCCGCCGCGGGCCGCCGTTGCTGCAGCTGTACTACGACCTGGCCCGCCTCTGGCGGAAGGGCGCGGTGCTGAGTACGCTGGCGTCGCCCGGCTTCGTCGCCGGGCCCGCCGTCGCCTGGGTCGCCCTGCTCGGCGCCGCGGTGCTCATGCCGCTGGGACCCGCGGGCGGCGCGGTCGGCTTCCGCGGCGACGTGCTGCTGCTGATTTACCTGTTCGCCGTCGCCCGGTTTGCCACCGCCTGGGCGGCCCTGGAGACGGGATCCGCCTTTGAGGGCATGGGCGCGGCGCGCGAGGTCAGCTTCGCCGTGCTGGCCGAGGTCGCGCTCATCACCGCCGTCCTGTCGCTGAGCGTTCAGACCGGCAGCCTCACGCTCACCGAAATGCTGGCCCCGGCGCCCGGGCCGGGCGCGGCGCTGCTCGCGGGCGGCCTGTTCGCCGTTCTCCTCGCCGAGAACTGCCGGGTGCCGTTCGACGATCCCAACACCCACCTTGAGCTGACGATGATCCACGAAGTCATGGTGCTCGACCACAGCGGACCGCCGCTGGCGGTTATCCTGCATGGCGCGGCGCTGAAGCTGCTGTTGTTCGCCGTGCTGCTGAGCCAGGCCGTGCTGCCGGTCGAGGCGCTGCCGGCGCCGGCCGCCGCCGCCGTTCTGGCCGCGGCGGTCGTGGTGGTGGCGGTGGGCGTCGGGCTGGTGGAGTCGCTGCTCGCGCGCTTCGCGTTCCGCCGCGTGCCCCTGCTGCTGACCACGGCGTTCCTCCTCTGCCTCTTTGCCCTCGTGCTGGCGTGGAAAGGCGGCGCGGCATGAGCGGCCTCGTCAACCTCCTGATCGGACTGGCGATGGGCCTGAACCTGCTGGCGCTCGCCAGCAGCCGGCTGCCCTCGGTGATCCGCACGGTCGCGGTGCAGGGGGTCGCCCTCGGCCTGATGCCGCTCCTGATCGAGCCGCATCCCGGCTGGCTGGTGGCGCTGGTGGCCCTGGCCACGATCGGCGTCAAGGGCTTCGTCATCCCCGCCCTGCTCGGCCGGGCCATGCGCGCGGCCAACATCGACCGGGAGATGGAGCCGTTCATCGGCTTTGTGCCGTCGCTGCTGCTCGGGGCCGGCGGCGCCATCGCCGGCGTGGCCGGGGCGCGGTTCCTGCCCCTGCTGCCGGAGCACGCCGGCACGCTGCTCGTGCCCGGCGCCCTCGCCTCGATCTTCACCGGCTTCGTCCTGCTCGTCGGACGGGTGAAGGCGATCTCACAGGTGTGCGGCTATCTCATCCTCGAGAACGGCATCTACCTTTTCGGCCTGCTCCTCATCCGCTCGACGCCGCTGCTGGTCGAATCCGGCATCCTCCTGGACCTGACCGTGGGCGTGTTCGTCATCGGCATCATCGTCGACCGGATCCAGCGCGCGTTCGATTCGCTCGACACGCGTAAACTCACCGCCCTGCACGAATGATCGCGGCCCTCCTCATCCTCCTCCCCCTGGCGGGCGCGCTCCTCGCGGCGGCCTGGCCGGACGAGCGCACGCGGCCGTGGCTGCTGCCAGCGACGGGCGTGCTGCACACCGGCCTGACGCTCCGCCTGCTGGTGCGGCCGCCGCCGCTCGCGGCGGACGCCTGGTTCGGCTTCGACCCCCTGGCCCGGGCCGTGCTGCCCGCGGTATCGCTGCTCTTCCTCTTCTGCGCGCTGTACGCCGTCTCCTACCTCCGGCTCCGCACCGAGCGGCCCAACCGCGTCTTCGTCGCCTCGCTGCTGGCGATCCTCGGCCTGCTCAGCGCCGGCCACCAGGCGCGGCACCTCGGCGTGCTGTGGGTGACGACCGAGGCGATCACCCTCGCCACCGTCCCGCTGCTCCATTTCAACGGCACGGCCCGCGCCTTCGAGGCGACGTGGAAATACCTGCTTGTGGGCGGCACCGGCATCGCCCTGTCGCTGCTCGGCTCCTTCTGCCTCGGCTACGCCTCGCTCCGCGGCGGCGGCGGCGGGGATCTGACCTTCGCGGCGCTCGTCGCGCAGGGTGCGGGCCTCTCCCGGCCCTGGGTGCTGATCGCCTGGGTGTTCCTCCTCGTCGGCTACGGCACGAAGATGGGCCTCGCGCCAATGCACACCTGGAAGCCCGACGCGTACGGCGAGGCGCCCGCGATCGTGGGCGCGCTGCTGGCCGGCGGGGTCACGACGGTGGCGTTCACCGCCCTGCTGCGCGTGCGGGCCGTGGTCGTCGCGGCCGGCGCGGGCAGCGTGGCGGACGGCACTCTGCTGGCCGTCGGCGGGTTCTCGCTCGTGGTGGCGGCGCTGTTCCTGCTGGCGACGCGCGACTTCAAGCGGATGCTCGCCTACTCCAGCATCGAGCACATGGGCATCCTCGTGCTCGGCACCGCGTGCGGCGGCGCCGGGCTGGCCGCGGCCCTGTTTCACGTGTGGAACAACGGCCTGACCAAGGGCGCGCTGTTTCTGAGCGCGGGCAACATCCGCCGCGCCGCGGGCGCCCGCACTGCCGACGAGGTGGGCGGCATGGCCGCCATCGCCCCGCAGTCGGCGGCGCTGTTCGTCGCCGGGCTGTTCGCGATCACGGCCTGCCCGCCGTTCGGGCCGTTCTTCAGCGAGCTGCGGGTGCTCCGGGCGGCCCTGGCCACCGGTCATTTCGCGGCCGCCGGCCTGTTCCTCGGGTGCCTCCTGCTCGCTTTCATCGGCCTGACCCGGCTCGTCTTCGCCATCACCGACGGCCGCCCGCGCACCGACCGGCGGGCGCCGGGCCGCCCGCTGGAGACCGCCGGCGTGATCCTCCCGCCGCTGCTGCTCCTCGGTTTGTCGCTCTGGCTGGGGTTGGCCACGCCGCCGATCCTCGGCGACGCGTGGACCGCGGCCGCCAGTTTGCTCTCGTCCGCGCCATGAGTTCCGCCTCCCCCTTCGCCCTGCTGGCCAACGGCACCGCCCTCCCCTGGGCGGAGGTGCCGGAATGGCCGGCGGCCGAGCTGGTCCGGCGCACGGCCGGGGAGCTCGACCGCGGCGCGCGCCTCTGCGCGTGGTTCGGCGTGGCGGAGGACGGCGCCACGCGGCTGGTTGCCGTCATCGCCTTCGACGCCGACAACACCCTCGCCGCCGCCCGCAGCGCACCGCTCCGCGGCGCCTATCCGGCGCTCACCGTCGCGCAGCCGCAGGCGCACCTGTTCGACCGCGAGGTCTGGGAGCAGCACGGCCTGACGCCCGCCGACCACCCCTGGCTCAAGCCGGTGCGGCAAACCGCCGGCGCCGCCCCCGCCAACGGCGAGTTCTTCCGCGTGGACGGCGGCGAGATTCACGAGGTCGCCGTCGGGCCGGTGCACGCCGGCATCATCGAGCCGGGACACTTTCGTTTCCAGTGCGCCGGTGAGGACGTCCTGCATCTCGAAATCGCGCTCGGCTACCAGCACCGCGGCGTCGAGGCCGCGCTGGCCGGCGGCCCGCATCGCGCGACGCCCGCCCAGATCGAGGTCGTGGCGGGCGACACGACGATCGGCCACGCCACCGCCTGCGCCTCGGTGCTCGAAGCGCTGGGCGGCACCGAGGCGCCGCTGCGCGCCCAGTGGCTGCGGGTCGTGGCGTTGGAGCTCGAGCGGCTGGCCTGCCACACCGGCGACCTCGGGGCGCTGGCGGGCGACGTGGCGTTCCTCCCGACGGCCTCGGCCTGCGGCAAAATCCGCGGCGATTTCCTCAACCTGACCGCGCTGCTCTGCGGCAACCGCTTCGGCCGTCATTTCGTGCGCCCGGGCGGCTGCCGGCACGACCTCGAGCCGGCGCGCCGCGAGCAGTTGTCGGACCGCCTGTCGGCGGCCCTCGCCGACGTGGAGCGGGCGACGACGTGGCTGTGGGAGTCCGCCTCCGTGCGCTCGCGCTTCGAGGGCACCGGGACCGTCACGGCCCAGCAGGCCGCCGAGGTCGGTCTGGTTGGACCCGCGGCCCGCGCCTGCGGCCTGGTCCGCGACGTCCGGAGCGATCATCCGGCCGGCTGGCACCGGCTGGCGCAGGCGCCCGTGGCCGTGTGGCCGAGCGGGGACGTGTTTGCGCGGGCTCGGGTGCGCTGGCTCGAGCTGCAGCGGTCCGGCCAACTGCTCCGCGAACTGCTCGCCGCCCCGCCGGAAGGCGAAATCCGCGCCGCGGTGCCGTCCGCGGCCCCGGATTCGCTGGCGGTGGCGCTGGTCGAGGGGTGGCGCGGCGAAATCTGCCACGTGGCGCTGACCGATGCGGCGGGACGGTTCCGGCGCTACAAGATCGTCGACCCATCCTTCCACAACTGGACCGGGCTCGCCCTCGCGCTGCGCGGCCAGGCCATCTCCGACTTCCCGCTCTGCAACAAGAGCTTCAACCTCTCCTATTGCGGCTTCGATCTCTGATGACAGACCAAAAGACCACGGGACAGAGGGACCAAGGGACCGCAATCCAGCGGCCCGCAGCCAGATCCTTGGACTTTTGGTCTCGTGGTCCTTTCGTCCCTTAGTCCTCTCTTCTGCCATGTTCGTCGTCGACACCCTCACCCATCGCCTGCAGCGCGGCTGCGCCACCATGGCGTACCCGCACGGCCCGGCGCCGGCGCTGCCCGACCGGCACGGCGGGGCGCTGCGGGTGGACGCGGCAAAATGCCCGGAGAGGTGCGCCGAATGCGTGCCGGTCTGCCCCACCGAGGCCATCACGCAGCCCGCGGGCCGCGGCATCGCGCTCGATCTCGGCCGCTGCCTGTTCTGCGCTGCCTGCGTCGAGGCCTGCCCGCACGGCGCCATCACCCAGACGGGCGACCACCGCATGGCGGTGCGCCGCCGCGAGGATCTCATCGTCGGCGCCCCCGGGCATGAGGAGGTGCGGCTCGCCGCCGCGCTCGACGAAGAGCTGCGCCGGCTCTTCGGCCGGTCGCTCCGGCTGCGCCAGGTGAGCGCCGGGGGCAACGCCGCCGACGAGGCCGATCTCAACGTGCTCGGCACGATCGGCTGGGACCTCGGGCGCTTCGGCATCCAGTTCGTCGCCTCGCCGCGGCACGCCGACGGCCTC
>JBAIXJ010000026.1:0-3198 GCA_037916645.1 Opitutales bacterium
ATGCCCTGCCGGCCGGTCGCGCGCTCGAAGAACGTGATGCCGGACTCCCGGCAGTTCCGGCGCAGCTCCTCCATCATGGCCTGCGCGAGCGGGTCGCGGTACGGCTCCTGGGCCTCGTCGGTCGGCACGATGTGGTCGACCGTGGCGAACGTGCGGTGCGGCAGGAGCACCTTCAGGCCGAGGTCGCGCAGCATCCCGAACGCCTGCGGGCTGGTGACCTCGTGGATCAGGTGCGTGCCGATCAGGAGTTGCGTCTGGCCGTCGGCCAGCGTGCGCACCGTGTGCGCCTCCCAGACTTTCTGGAACAGGGATTTGGGCATCGGGAATTGGGTTCGGTCTTGGGTTTTGGGTCTCGGGTCTTGGGTTCGAGAATCGTCCGTTCCGGGTAACCAACCCAAAACGCAAGACCCAAGACTCAGGACCGCGCGCAGTATACCGGAGCGTTGCCATGCCTGGAAATACTTGTTTTCCTCCCGGTGATGCCCCGGGAGTATCAATTTGTCCACGAGCTCCGCCACCTCGTCTACTTCCGCGAGGTGGCGCGGCAGCTCCATTTCCGCAAGGCGGCCGAGGCGCTCGCCGTCGCCCAGCCGGCGCTGAGCCGCCAGATCGCGCAGCTCGAGGCGGCGCTGGGCGTCCCCCTGTTCGTGCGCTCGCGGCGCCGGGTCGAGCTCACCGCGGCGGGCCGGCTGCTGGCCGAGCGGGTGGAGCCGCTCCTCCGGAGCCTGGCGGCGCTGCCGGCGGAGCTGCACGCGCTCGCCCAGGGCGAGGTCGGCCAGATCCGGGTCGCGTTCACCGGGCTCGCAATGGCGACGGTCCTGCCCGGCATCCTGCGGGATTTCCACCGCCGCTTCCCGCGGGTGCGGGTGGAGCTGAACGAGATCCCCACCGCCACCCAGCTGACGGGCATCCTGGGCGGCGAGCTGGCCTGCGGCTTCTACCATCCGGAGGCCCCCACCCCGGGGCTGCGCACGCGGCTGCTCCTGCGCGAGCGCAACGGCGTGCTGCTGCCGGCCGACCATCCGCTGGCCGGGCGCCGGTCCCTCCGGCTGCACGACCTGGCCGCCACCGCCTTCGTGCTCTTTCCACGGACCCACAATCCGGGCTTTTACGACCGGGTGCTGGCCGCCTTCGCCCGCGCCGGGGTGGCGCCGCGCATCGCGGAGGAAGTCTGGCCGCGGGCCAACGGCATCGGCCTGGTCCGGGCGGGCCTCGGCGCCACGTTCATGTGCCCGTCGGAGGCCCGCCGCCTGCCCCCGGAGGTGACGTTCCGGCCGCTGCGCGGGCCGGCGCCGGAAAGCCGGCTGGTCGTGGGCTGGAAGCAGCCGCCCGCCCCCACCGGCGCGCTGGCGGCGTTCCTGTCCGTCGCCGCGCCGGAGGCGTGACGCGGCGGGGCCGGCCCGCCGCGGGGACGTCCGCCACGATCGTCCCGGCTTTTCGGGCGTTGAATCCCGGCCGGGGGAGCCTAAGCTTCGGGCCAACGCATGAACCAGCGCATGCGAAAGAGATCCGCGAAGGGGGGTCACGCGCGGCCGTCGGCGGCCCGCTCCAGGCGCCGGCCCGATCCCCCGCCCTCCGCGGGTCGCGGCCGGCCGTCGGACGAAACCCTGCGGCAGGGCGAGGCCCGATTCCGGGCCCTCGTCGAAACCGCCACCGACTGGATCTGGGAGGTCGACTCCCATGGCGCGTACACCTACGCCAGCCCGAAGGTGAAGGACCTGCTCGGCTACGAGCCAGGCGAGGTGTTGGGCAAGACGCCCTTTGACCTGATGCTGCCGGAGGAGGCGGAGCGCCTCCGGCCGGTCGTCGGCGCCTTCCTTTCGGCCGGAAAGCCCTTCGCCAACCTCGAGAACCTGAACCGCCACAAGGACGGGCGCATCGTCCTCCTCGAGACCAGCGCCAATCCCATCCGCGACGCGGCGGGGCGGCTGCGGGGCTACCGGGGCGTGGACCGGGACATCACCGAACGCAAGCGCGCGGAGGAGGAGCGGCGGCGGCGGGAGGAGGAATTCCGCGCCTTCGTCGAAACCACCAACGAGTGGATCTGGACCATCGATGCCGAGGGCCGGCACACGTATTCCAATCCGGCGCTGCAACGCATCCTGGGCTATTCGCCGGCGGAGTTCATGGGCCAGGTCGCCCTGCGATATTTGCATCCGGACGACCAGTCCACCGTGATGCGGATGATGGCCACGGAACGCGTGCGGACGGAAGGATGGTCCGGCCAGTTGCTCCGCTGGCGCCGCAAGGACGGCTCTTACCGCCTCCTGGAGAGCAATGCGGTGCCGGTGCTCGATGCCGAGGGCAGGTTCGCCGGCTTTCGCGGCGCCGATCGCGACATCACCGATCGGAAGCGAGCGGAGGCGGAACGGGACCGTCAGTTCGAACTCTCCATCGACCTGCTCTGTATCGCCGGCTTCGACGGGCAGCTCAAGCGGGTCAACCCGGCATGGACGAAGACCCTGGGCTGGACGGAGGCCGAGCTCACAACCCGCCCCTGGCTCGAGTTCGTGCACCCGGAGGACCGGGAGGCGACGGTCGCAGCGGGGGCAAAGCTGGCGCAGGGCAAACAATTGCTGGCCTTTGAGAACCGCTACCGCTGCCGGGACGGCTCCTACCGATGGCTGTCGTGGAATTCGTTCCCCGTTCGCGACGAGGGGTTGATTGTCGGCGTGGTGCGGGACGTCACGGAGCAGCGACAGATCGAGGAGGCGCTGCGCGAAAGCGAGGCGCGGTTCCGGTCGCTCTACGAGAACAGCCCGGATGCAATCCTGCTCACCATTCCGGACGGCCAGATCCTGGCCGCGAACCCGACCGCCACCCGCATTTTCGGCCGGACGGAGGCCGAGATCTGCCGGCGGGGCCGCGACGATCTGGTCGATCCCAATGATCCACGCCTTTCCGACCTGCTGGCCCAGCGGGCCGCCACCGGGGCCAGCCACGGTGAGTTGATGTTCCGCCGCGCCGATGGAACCCGGTTCCCGGGCGAGGTCTCCAGCAGCGTTTTCGCGGGCCCGGACGGCCAGGCGAGGAGCTGCATGGTGATCCACGATATCACCCAGCGGAAGAAAGCCGAGGCGGGCCTCCTCGACAGCGAGCGCCGCTACCGGCTGCTCATGGAAAACATCTCCGACGTCGTCTGGGTGCTCGACGCCGAGACCCTTCGCTTCCGGTATGTGAGTCCCGCGGTCGAACGGT
>JBAIXJ010000027.1:0-19977 GCA_037916645.1 Opitutales bacterium
CAGCAGGATGTTGCTCTTCTCGACCTCGATGTCCGAAAACTCGCGGGCGAGCGTGATGCCATTGCGCGGCGGCAGGCCCGAGTCGAAGAGCAGCCGTTTGTAGTGGTTGTACACCGCCACCGACAGAACCTTTTTGGCGTGGTCCTGGCCGATGACGTAGTCGTCGAGGGTCTTCTTGATCTCGTTCGGCTTGACCAGGCGGACCGCCGGGCGGCTCTCGACCGCCGGGGTCTTGATTTCGCGGTCGATGATCGTCTTGCAGACGTTGACGCACGAATCGCAGATGTAGACCCCCGGCCCGGCGATGATCTTCTTCACTTCCGCCTGCGACTTGCCGCAGAACGAGCACAGGGTCATGCGGGAGGACTTGGCCATGGCGGGGGCGGCGGCTCGGGGTTGAATCCAGGCGGCGCGGTCAGGCGGCGGATTGCACCGTCAGGCTCTGGGCTTCGCGCGCCGAGGCGATCACATGATCGACGATGCCGTAGGCCTTGGCCTCGTCGGCGCTCATGTAATAGTCGCGGTCCGAATCCTTGTCGATCTGGGCGGCGGTCTTGCCGGTGTGCCGGGCGAGCGCCTCGTTCAGCGTGCTGCGCCAGCGCAGAATCTCGCGCGCGGCGATGGCGATGTCCGCGGCCTGCCCGCCGGCGCCGCCCGTCGGCTGGTGAATCATCACCCGGCTGTTGGGGAGCGCGAAACGCTTGCCCTTCGCGCCCGCCGCCAGGAGCACCGTCGACATGCTGGCGGCCTGGCCGATGCAATAGGTCGCCACATCGCATTGCAGGAAGTTCATCGCGTCGTAGATCGCCATCCCGCCCGTCACGACGCCGCCCGGCGAATTGATGTACAGATGGATGTCCTTCTTCGCGTCCTCCATCTGGAGGAAGAGGAACTGGGCGATGACCAAATTGGCGACGCCATCGTCGATCGGCGTGCCGATGAAGATGATCCGGTCCTTCAGCAGCCGCGAGTAAATGTCCATGCTCCGCTCGCCGCGGCCGGTGTTTTCGATGATGAATGGTACGTAGTAACTCACGGGATGGACGTCGCGTTCACGCCTTGGGCCCTGCCGTCGTGACGGTAGCTTTGCTGACCAGGAAATCAAGTGTCTTGTCGAAGACGATGGCCTGTTGCAGCGAGCGCAACCGCTCGCGGCTCTGGGTCAGGTCCTTCGCCACCTTTTCGGGCCGCTGGTTGGAGCGGAGCGCCTCGCGCATGATGGCGCTGTCGAGATCGCGTTCGTCGGCCTGGATTTTCTCCTTCTCGGCGATCCGGGCCAGCAGGAGCTGCGTCTTGACCCGGCCGACCGCGGCGCGGCGCGCGTTCTCGTAGAGCTCCTTCTTGTTCTTCTCAAACTCCTCCTCGGGCACGCCCCGCCGGAGGTTGTCCTCCATGAAGCGCCGCAGCACCTCCTGGGTCTCCCCGGCGATCAGGCTCTCCGGCACGGGGAACTCGATCCGGGAGGCCAGGGCCTCGCTGACCTGCTGGCGCTGGCCGCGCCGGTTCTCATACTCCTTGCGCACCTTGAGATTCTCCCGGATCTGCGCCTTGAGCGCGTCGAGGCTGTCCACCTGCTGCGTCTTGAAGAAGTCGGGGCCCAGCTCCGGCAGCACGCGCTCGCGGACCTCCTGCACCTCGACCGCGTAGACCGCCGACTTTCCCGCGAGCACCGGCGCCGCCGCGAAATCCATGGGGAAGGTCACGGGGACATTCTTCTTGTCTCCCGCCTTCAGCCCGGCCAGTTGCCGGCCGAGCCCCGGCACCAGCCCGGCCGTCTCCCCCTCCACCTCCTCCCACGTCTGCGGCACCTTCGCATAGACCTGCTTGTCCGGCACCAGCTCCGCGATCGGCCGGCCCGCGACCTGCCCCTCGTAGGCCAGCTTGACGTAGTCGCCCTTCTGCGCCGCACGGGCGGCGACCCGGAAATCGGCGCGCTCCTGGCGGAGGCCCTCGATCACCGCGTCGACTTCGGCGTCCGTGGCCTCCGTCGGCGTGACGGTGACCGGCAGACCGGTGTATTCCGGCAGCTCGAACTGCGGATGCACGTCAACCGTGAACGTGATGGCGGCCGAGAGGGCCGGCTCCACCGTGCCCTCCTCGACCTTCACGATGCCGGCCACCTCCAGCTTGGTCTTCTCCAGGGCCTCGCGGTACGCCCGGCTCACCACCTTCTGCTTGAATTCGTCGAGCACTTCCTTCGCGAAGCGCTTGGTCACGAGTTCGGCGGGCGCTCGTCCCGGGCGAAAGCCCGGCAGCCGGGCGACCTTGGTGATCTCGCCCACGACGGCCTTGTACTCCTGTTCGACCTCGCCCTTGTCGAGCGTGACCACGAGTTGCTTGCGGGTGTCGGAGATGTCTTTGCGTTCGATGTTCACTGCAGAGGGAAAAAATCCACGGCGACAGACGGAATTGGTCACCTTACGGGACCGGGACAGAACCGGTCAATGCTGGATTCGCCGCGGGACGTCCGTGCCGCGGGCGCGCCGGCTTGGAGCCAAAGTCTTGCCCGTGGACCGCGGGGGCGCATGCTCGGCGTTCATGCCCAGCCTGACCTCGCTCGTCGATGCGCACGGCCTGGTGCTGCTCGTCGATTCCACCTCCAGCAGCATTCAGGTGGGCCTGCTGGAGGGACCGACCGGCGGCCGGTGGTGGCGGCGGTCTCCGCGCGAGGCCGGCACCGCGATCTTCGAGGGCGTGGCCGGCGTGCTGGCGGACGCCGGCGCGGAGATCCGGCAGATTGGAGCCTTCGTCTGCTGCGAGGGCCCGGGCTCGATCCTGGGCATCCGGACTGCGGCCGTGGCGATGCGCACCTGGCGGGCCACGATCGATCGTCCGGTCGCGACCTATGCCTATCATGGCCTGCAGCTCGTGGCGCGCGACCTCGCAGACGCCGGCCGCCCGCCGCCGTTTGCCGTGATCGCCGATGCGCGCCGCGACACCTGGCATCTGGTCGAGGGCGCGAACCCCCCGGCGGTCGGTCCGGTTCGCCGGGTGACCGCGGCCGAGCTCGCCGAGTACCCGGGCGCCCTTTTCACCCCCGAGGGATTCCGGGCGTGGAGCCGGCCGCCGCGGCCCGCCGATGCCGTCCCCTATGAGCTCGCGGAGCTGTGGGCACGCCAGGGCGGCGCGGACCTGCTGCACGCGGCCCCGGAGCCCGATGCCTTTCTCCTCCAAGACACCGTCTACACGCCGTGGACCCCCCAAGTGCATCGGGCGCCGCGGCCGCGGACGCCCTGACCATGCAGACTGCTCCGCACCTCCCGCTCCGCTGCTGGGCCGAGATCGATCTCGCAGCCCTCGAGCGCAACCTGAAACTCATCCGGGCCTCGCTGCCGCCCCGCATCAAGTACGTGGCCGTGGTGAAGGCGGATGCCTACGGGCATGGTCTGCATCAGACGGCCGCCCGCCTCATGCATGCAGGCGCCGATCTTTTCGCCGTCGCCAACGTCACCGAGGCCGCGGCGATCCGCGAGATCGGCCCCGGCTGGCCCGTGCTCATCCTCAGCCCGCTTCTCCCCGAGGAGGACCGGTTCCTGGTTGAATACGACGCCACCGCCGCGGTTTCGTCCGAGGACGAGGTGGAGCGATTCGACGCCGTGGGCCGCGCCGCCGGGCGCGTGGTCTCCATCCACCTGAAGATCGACACCGGCATGGGCCGGCTCGGCGTGTGGCATGAGCAGGCCGAACAGCTCTACCAGCGCATCCGCTCGGCCGAATTCGTGCGCCTCGACGGTGCCTTCACGCATTTCTCCAGCGCGGACGAGGATCCCGCGTTCACGGAGGAGCAGCGGCGGCGTTTCCTCGCGGCGCTGCGCCGCTGCCCCGGCCTCGATTTCGACCGCCTGCTCATTCACGCGGACAACAGCGCCGGCTTGGAGACCGCCCACGGCGAGCAGCCCTTCAACGCCGTCCGGGTCGGCCTGCTGCAGTTCGGAATCCTCCCGCACCCCAACTCTCTGCTTGCCCGCGTCCACACGGAACCCGTCTTCAGCTTCCGCACGCGGGTGGGCATCGTCAAGGAGCTGCCCGCGGGCACCGACATCAGCTACGGCCGCACCCACACCCTGCGGCGAAAAACCGCGGTTGCGGTCCTGTGCGCCGGCTACGGAGACGGCATCGCTCGCGCGTGCAGCAACCGGGCCCACGTGCTGATTCACGGCCGGCGCTGTCCGGTCCTCGGACGGATCACCATGGACCAGACGATCGTCGATGTCACTGACGTGCCTGATGTCCGGCGTGGCGACGAAGCGGTCCTGGTCGGCCGGCAGGACCACGCCGAGGTCAGCATTGCCGAGTTCAGTGCCTGGTCCGATACCATCCCGTGGGAAACCCTCTGCTCGGTCACCAAACGGGTTCCGCGCATCTATCGGACATCGCTCGGCCTTTAGGTCGCCGCCCGACGGCCAAGGTCAACAGCATTGAAGGGGACGGTTCATCGGCTTTGTCCGAGATGGCGGCTGAGGATCGCGCCGTCGTCGCGTCATAGCCGAACAAAAACGCTCAAGGTGCTATAGCCACGTGCTTTGCGCCTAACCCGAGGTGCGGGTCAATCCGCCGTAAAATAGGTAATTGCCCCTAATTGGCAATTGCAATGCGCGTGCTAAACTCCAGATTGAATTGGGTTTAGTGATTCTCCTCAAATGCTCGCCGCCATCAATCATCGCTCGGTTTTGGGGCATCGACCCTGCCCCATCACGCGGCTGGCTTTATTTGTTCTGACCGTGGGGCTTTGGCTGCCTGCATCGCTGCGGGCGGCAAACATCATCTGGGATGGCGGTGGCGGCACGGGCGCTTGGGGCACCAAATTCAATTGGAGCGGAAACAAGGTTCCCGCGTCCACCGACTCGGTGACCTTCAACGCGGCGAGCGCAGGTAGCCAATACAACATTTCCCTCGGAACCAATCGGACCACGCAGGGAGTCACGTTCAGCAGCGCCGCCGGGACCAATTTCTTCACGATTGGTGGCTTCACGCTTTCCATCAATTCGGGGGGGATCACCAACAACGATGCGCAGACCCAGGTGTTCAACTCCGGCATCTATGTCAACTCGGCCCAGACGTGGAATGCCTCGGCTGGCGGTCTCACGTTTGCCGGTGCGGTCGGCCTCCAGACCAATCTGACGATCACCGGCGCCGCCACGACCACCGTGTCCGGCGTCATTGCCAACGGCGCGACGGCCGCGGGGACCCTCACCAAGGCCGGTGCCGGCACGCTGGTGCTGTCGGGCGCCAACACCTACAGCGGCGCCACCAATGTCAGCGCCGGCACGCTCCAGCTCGGCGCCAACGACGCCCTGTCGAGCAGTTCGGCGGTGACGATTGCGAGCGGCGCAACCGTCGACCTCGGCGGCTACAACGCCACCCTCGGCGCCATTTCGGGCGCCGGCGCTCTCCAGATGAGCGGGGGCGCCCTGACGCTCGGATCGGGAATGAATTTCGCCTCGGGGTCCATGGTGATGAACGGCGGCACCTTGCACCTGGCGGGCTTCACCAGCTCCCTGGGCTCATTGTCCATCACCGCCGATTCGATCCTCGATTTCGGCAGCGTGGGCAGTTCGGTCCTGACGCTCGGCTCCCTGTCGATCAGTTCCGGCGTCACGCTCACGATCCAGAACTGGACGGATGCGGTCGACTACTTCTATTCGCTGGCGAATCCGGGCAGCACGAACCTGGGACGGATCGTCTTCAGCAACTACCCGGGTTCGACGGTCACCTGGCAAAGCTGGGACAACCAGATCACGCCCGTGCCCGAGCCCGGCGCCTACGGGGCGCTCCTGATTGCCGCCAGCATGGCGTTCGCGGGGCTCTTCCGTCGCCGCCGTCGCATCAGCTGAAGCGCCCGCAAGGAGCAAACGGGGCGGCCTGCCGGCCCGCTCGGTCGCCGCAGGGGTCGACGCCCGTTACTTGCCGATGCCGACGGCCTGAAAGCCGATTTGCCGCAGCTTGGGCAGATCCAGGATGTTGCGGCCGTCAAACACGAACGCGGGCCGGGGCATCGCGGCAAAGATCCGCTCGAAGTCGAGCGTCTTGAATTCATCCCATTCCGTCAGGACCACGACGGCGTGCGCGCCGTGGCAGGCCTCGTAGGCGCTCGTCGCAACGGTCAGGCGGGCGTCCGTCAGGGCGGCGCCGCCCAACACCTCCGTCCGGATCTCGGCGGCCGCCACCTTCGGATCGTAGATGGCCAGGTGCGCGTGCTCGGCAAACAGGTCGCGGCAGACCGCGATGGCCGGCGATTCGCGCACGTCGTTGGTGTTCTTTTTGAAGGCGAAGCCGAGGATCGCGATCTTCTTGTCCGCGACCGTATTGAACAGCGCCTTCACGATGTTGGTGGTGAAACGCCTCTTCTGGTGGTCGTTCATGCGCACGACGTGCTCCCAGTAGGCGCCCACCTCCGGCAGCCCGAAATGCTCGCACAGGTACACCAGGTTCAGAATGTCCTTCTGGAAACACGAGCCCCCGAAGCCGACCGAGGCCTTCAGGAATTTCGGACCGATGCGGCTGTCGAGACCGATCACCCGCGCCACCTCGTCAACGTCCGCGCCCGTGGCTTCACACACCGCCGAGATGGAATTGATCGACGAGATGCGCTGGGCGAGGAAGGCGTTGGCGACCAGCTTCGAGAGTTCGGACGACCACAGGCTGGTCGTGATGATCCGCTCGCGGGGGACCCATTGTGCGTAAAGCTCCGCCAGGGTGCGGACGGCCGCGTCGCCCTCGGGGGTGCGCTCGCCGCCGATGAGCACCCGGTCCGGATTCTGCAGATCGTTCACTGCCGTCCCCTCCGCCAGAAACTCCGGATTCGACAGAACTTGAAAACGCAATCCCGCCGCGTTGGCGGCCAGAATCGCCGCGATCGACTCCGCGGTTTTCACCGGGATGGTCGACTTCTCGACGATGATCTTCGATGTCGACGCGTGCTCGGCGATGGTCCGCGCCACCGGCTCAATGTACCGGAGGTCGGCCGCGCGCCCGGCTCCGAGCCCGTAGGTCTTGGTCGGCGTGTTGACGCAGACGAAAATCATCTCGGCCTGCTTGATCGCGCCCGTCACGTCCGTCGAAAACGTCAGATTCCGGCCCCGCACCTCCCGCACCAATTCGCCCAGGCCCGGCTCGTAGACCGGAAGATTGTCCGAATTCCAGGCGGCGATGCGCGCCGCGTTCATGTCGACCACCGTCGCCCGCACCTTGGGGCACCGCTGGGCCATCACCGCCATGGTGGTTCCGCCGACGTAGCCGGCGCCGATGCAGCAGATATTCATAAGCCGAGGCCTCGTAAGTTGGCGGCTTGAAAGGGATAATCCAAGGACGATTTTGCCGGAGGCTTTGCAGCGCCGGTCAAAAACGCGCCGCCCCGATTGAATGTGGGAGGTGGCAGCCGCGACGCCCTTCAACGACACGCGGAAGCGGTGACCCTCTGCCGCCACAAGCCTCCGCCCCGGAGCCGCCGGGCACTTCAAGTCGGCCGACCGCCGACCGGGAACCGATCAGGCCGGCGATGGCGCTGGCGCCGGCGCGTCGCCGGGCAGGTGGTCGGGAACGGCTTTCCCGGCCTGTTTCTTGCCCGCCGCACCATCCGTCGGCTTCCCCAAAATCGGCGGGAGAACGGGTGACCGAATCTCCCCGAACTCGAGGATCTCCTGGACATGCCGGCCCTCGATCGTCTCGTACTGCAGGAGCGCCTCCGCGATCTTGTCCAGCGCCGCCCGCTTGTCGTCGATGATGCCCTTCGCCCGGTTGTACTGCTCGTCGATGATCCGGTGGATCTCGGCGTCGATCTTGCGGGCGGTGTCCTCGCTGAAGTTCTCGGTGCGCGAGATCTCCCGCCCCAGGAAGACCGTGTCGTGGTTTTCCCCAAAGGCGATCGGACCCAGCGAACTCATCCCCCAGTCGCAGACCATGCTGCGGGCCAGCTTGGTGGCCTGCTGGATGTCGCTCGACGCCCCGCTCGTGATGTCGCCGATCACGATCTCCTCCGCGATGCGGCCGCCGTAGAGAGACGCCAGGCGCGCCAGCATGCGGCGCCGCGCATAATTGTAGGTGTCCTTCTTCGGAATATACATCGTGCTGCCGAGCGACCGGCCGCGGGGAATGATCGTCACCTTGTGCACCGGCAGCTCGCCGTCATCCACCACCGCGCCCACCAGCGCGTGCCCGGCCTCGTGGTAGGCGACGATCTTCTTGTCCTCGTCGTCCATGATGCGCCGGCGCTCGCGGCCGAACTGCACCTTTTCGCGCGCATCCTCGATGTCATGCATGTCGACGCGCTTCTTGTTGCGCCGCGCCGCCAGCAGGGCGGCCTCATTGAGCAGATTGGCGAGTTCGGCGCCGGAGAGCCCGGGCGTGCCACGGGCGACGATGCTCAGGTCGACATCCTCGGCGATGGCGAGCTTGCGCGCATGGACCCGCAGGATCTGTTCGCGCCCCACCAGGTCCGGGAGGTCGATGAAGATCTGCCGGTCGAACCGCCCCGGGCGCAGCAGCGCGCTGTCGAGCACGTCGGGCCGGTTGGTCGCGGCGATGATGATGACGCCCTCCGTGGTGTCGAAGCCGTCCATCTCGGCGAGCATCGAATTCAGGGTCTGCTCGCGCTCGTCGTTGCCGCCGCCCAGGCCCGCGCCGCGCTGGCGGCCCACGGCATCGATCTCATCGATGAAGATCAAACACGGCGCGTTCTTGCGCCCCTGCTCGAACATGTCCCGCACGCGGCTCGCGCCGACGCCGACGAACATCTCGACGAAATCCGAGCCGCTGATCGAAAAGAACGGCACGTCCGCCTCGCCGGCGATCGCCTTCGCGAGGAGCGTCTTGCCGGTGCCCGGCGGCCCGACCATGAGCACGCCCTTGGGAATGCGCCCGCCGATCTTCTGGAACCGCTTCGGATCGCGCAGGAATTCCACCACCTCGGAAACCTCCTCCTTCGCCTCGTCGCATCCCGCCACGTCGGCGAACGTCACCTTCTCACGGTCCCGCGTCAGCAGCTTGGCCCGGCTCTTGCCAAAGCTCAGCGCCCCGCGGCCGGCCTGCTTCAGCTGCCGCACAAACAGGAAATACAACAGGCCGATGACGATGACGAACGGCAGAATCTGCGTGAGCACCTGGGTGAGGAAATTCGTCGCCGCGACCTCGGTGAACTTCTTCGACTCCTGGAGGATCGCCAGGTTCTTCTCCGTGAGGAAGCCGCTCGCTTGAAAGTACTTGGTCTTGCCGCTGTCCCCGGGGAGATCCGCCGTCGTCAGCTCGCCGGTGATCACATACCAGTCCCGGCCGCCCGACGGATCGGAACGCATCTTCCCGTCCGCGACCTTGCCGGCCGTCGTGTAGTCCACGACCTCCTGGATCTTCAACGACGCCGGCGAATTGATGCGCCCCGGATTGTACTTCAGCACGACCACCAGCAGGCCGATGATCAGCAGCCAAATCAGCCACACCTTGGGCTGGAACCGGTCGGGGGGCAGGTTCTTGAGGGGACGTCTCTTTGCCTTGTTTTCGTTGTCGGCCATCTGGCTATTTTGACTAATGCAATAGACTGTAGGTTCCGGAGTCGAAGTCAATTGCCGCCCGTCGCTTACATCGGCTCAATTCGGGATTCGGTGTTCGCGAACCTCAAGATCCCGCGCGCCTCCGCTCGTAAACGAGGCGATTGCCACGGATTACGGCAAATCCGGTCCGCCCCAGACTCCGGCGGGTCGGCCGCCCTGCGGCGACGGCGGCCAGGAGGTCCTCAAATCCCTGCCGCGACAAGTCGGCCGCCCCGGGCAGGCCGGTCAGCCAGCGCCGCAGGGCCCGGCGCCACAGGGCCATCGGGCGCCCGCGAAGCCTGGAGAGATTGAGCGAATCGCCGGCCCCGCCCGGATCAAGTTCGTTCAGCCAGGCCTCCAGCGCGGCGTCATCCTCCTCCAATCGCTCCCGTGCCAGCGCGGCCCCCGCCAAGGCGTCGCGTCCCGCCGCCCGCTGCCAGGCTGGCAGTACCCGCCGGCGAATCCGATTGCGGAAATACCCACCCGATTCGTTGGAGCGGTCTTCGCGCCACACGGCGCCCACGGTGCGCAGCGCGGCGACAATCTCCTCTTTCTTCCACGGCAGCAGGGGCCGCAGGTGCACGCGGCGCCCGACCGTCTGCACCGGGCGCGGCGCCGCCAATCCCGCCGTGCCGCTGCCGCGCGCGAGGCGCATCAGGATGCTCTCGGCGATGTCGTTCTGCTGGTGGCCCAGCCACAGGACGCGCGCGCCGGAGCGCCGCATCGCCCCATCGAAAAAGGCGAACCGCGCGGTCCGGGCTTCCTCCTCGCTTGCGCCCGTCCGCGCTCCGGCCCACCGGCCGACCCGCAGCCGCACGTGCAGCGCGCGGCACACCGCCCGGCAGAACCGCTCGTCGGCGGCCGACGCCCGCCCCCGCAGTCGATGGTTGAAATGCAGGGCCAGCAGGGCCTGACGGTCCCGCCCGCGATAGGCCCAGAGCAACAACAGCAGGCTCAGCGAATCCGCTCCCCCCGACAACGCCACCGCCCACGGGGCGCGACCCCGGCCGCGGGGCGCCGCAATCCGCGCGAGAACGGCCGGATGCCAGCGTGCCCGTGGCAGCCGGGCCGCCAAGGCGACCGCCTGGCGTTGCCAGCGGTTCTGGAATCGTGTCTGCATGCGGGGAAGCCGCCGCCGCTCCGGCGCCCGGCGCGCCGGCGGGCGCGAGCCCGGTCACGCAAAGGTCAGCTGCTCCTTCCCGAAATGCGGCACCAGCGCCGCCGGAATCCGGACCCGGCCGTCCGCCTGCAGGTTGTTCTCCAGCAAGGCCGACAGGATCCGGGGCACGGCGAGGCCGGAGCCATTCAGGGTGTGCACGAGTTCGGGTCTGCCCGTGTCCTTCGCCCGAAAACGGATCTGCGCCCGGCGCGCCTGAAACGCCTCGAAATTCGAGCAGCTCGAGACCTCGAGCCACCGCTTCTGGCCGGCGGACCACACCTCCAGGTCATACTTCTTGGCCTGCGCGAAACCGAGATCGCCCCCGCACATGAGCAGCACGCGGTACGGCAGCTCCAGCTGCCGCAGCAGGTGCTCGGCGTGGGCCCGCAGCGACTCCAGCTCCTCGTAGCTCGTCGACGGATGCACCCATTTCAGCAGCTCCACCTTGTCGAACTGGTGCAGACGGTTGAGGCCGCGCACGTCCTTGCCGTAGCTGCCGGCCTCGCGCCGGAAGCAGGGCGTGTAGGCGCACCGGTAGACCGGCAGGGCCGACTCCTCGAGGATCTCGTCCCGGAAGAAATTGGTCAGCGGAGTCTCGGCCGTCGGCACGAGGTAGAGCCCGTCCTCCGTCGTCTGGTACATCATCCCCTCTTTGTCCGGCAGCTGGCCGACCGCAGTGGCGCTGGCCGGATTGACCAGGATCGGCGGGTTCACCTCGCGATAGCCCGCCCGGACGGCCTCCTCGAGAAAGAATCCCACCAGCGCGCGCACCAGCCGCGCGCCGTCGCCCAGGTAAAAGGGAAAGCCCGCTCCCGTCACCTTGGCCCCGCGGGTGAAATCAAAGAGGTGCTCGAAGCCGGCGATGTCCCAATGCGGCCGCGCGTGCGGCGACACGGCCTCAGTGGAACCGTGCGTGGCATGCACCACGTTCTGCGCCGGCGTGGCGCCCTCCGGAACGCTCGCGTGCGGGACGTTCGGCAGGGTCAGCATGGCGGCGCGCCAGGCGCCCTCGACCTCGGCAAGGCGGGCCTCCTTCTCCTTCACCACGGCCGCGGCGCTCTTGAGCTCGTGGACCTTGGCCAGAAATTCGCTGGAGCCCTTCTTGAGGGCCGCCATCTCGTTGTTGGCCGACTTCTGCCGGGCGCGGAGCGCTTCCACCTCGCCGAGCTGTGTGCGCCAATCGCGATCCAGCGCCAGCACGGCATCAAGGTCGATCTGAAGGTGTTTCTTGGCAATCGCGGCCCGGACGATCTCCGGCGTGTCGCGCACGAGTTTCGGATCCAGCATAAAAACCTGATATGACCGCCGGAGCGGCGGGAATAAACAGCAAAGTTGGCGACCGATTCCGGCCCGCTTGGCCTTCCCCGATGGCGCGGCGAACCGGCGCGCCGCGGTCCACGCCCGGCGGGCAGGATTCCCGCACGCGCCAGCCCGGGCTGAACCGTCCGACGGGACCGCGGCTTCGCGAAGGACCGGCAACCTTGGGCGACAAGCCGCCCAGCGCGACTCCCGGGACCTCGCCCGCCAGCGAAGCGGCGGACGAACGCGGCGCCCGCGCCCCATCTTACTGTCAGATGCTCGACTGGTTGAGTCCGCGCCCTTGAAAGAAGAAAAATGCGTTCTTCCCAAGCAGAAGGCCAACCCCAACCAGCTTTGTCGCCGCTCTGCAGTCGATGCTCCTTGACCGTCATCTCCTGCCGGTGCCGCTTGTCTGCCGCGGGCCCATCGTAGCCGAGCACCCTTTGGCGCGGGTCAATCGCATTGTTTTGCAGAACCCGTACATCGGCGGCCCACACACCGGGCCCCGCAAGAACCGTTAGCCCCCACCTCCCCTCATGGGCAGTTTTTTCGAAGACCATAACTCCATGTTCCGGCAAACCGGCATGGAGGTGCCGAAGACCCTGGCGGCGATCGCCCGGCGGTATGTCGGCGTCAATCCGCCCCATCCCCCCACGTACCGCGCGTATTCCAAACGCGGCATCCTTCGCGGGAAGGACTACCGGTATTGCGTGGATTTCAATCAGTTCTTCCCGAAGGCGAAGGTCGAGCAGTATGTCTATGCCTGGGCCAAGTACTGGAACGAGAACGGCACGGAACTGAAATTTGACGTCACCTGCTTCGGCCCGATCGCAATCTACTGCAACGGGACGTGCGTCTTCAAATCCACCATCGTCGACGAGCGGTACAACGACACGCGGCGCTCCATTCACATTCCGCTCAAAGCGGGCTGGAATCACTTCGTCATCCGCTTCAAGAAGACCCGGGCGGGTTTTGGCGGGAAGTTCGGCACCTGGCTGGGCAAGCTGCATTACTACTTCCTCATGCCCACGGCCGAGCGCGAGGGCCAGGAGGGCTGGATCTTTACTGAGCCCATGTCGTCCGAGCTCGCCGCCCTGCCGGAACCGGGAATGAGTGAGCAGGACACCGGGATGGTCTGGCACCCGGACCAACACTGGGAAAAATCCAAGCGCAAGCTCGGGCAGTTGCAGCGCCTCTACGGTTTGGTGCCGGACGCGGCGGCGGTTGGTTGGACCAAGGCGCTTTTCCAGCAGCGCGGGGCGGCGGATTACGCCCTCAAGGGCAGTCACCAGGGTTCGATCGCCATCTTCATTGCCGACAAGGAGGTGTTCCGTGCCGCCGACTCCGGCCGCATCGCTGTGACCGTGAAGATCCCGTTTGGGACGCATGACGTGATGGTCCGGTCCGAATGCGACGGCCCGGCTTGGGGCTTTGAGCTGACCATCCAGAACGGGCGCGAGACGGTCCCGTTCGCGAGTCCCTGCAACGTCGTCGGCACCTCCGAGCCCTGGCTGTATGTCGGACCGCTCGCCGCCGCCGCCAAGGTCAGCCTGCCGGGCCTGCGCAATCTGCATCGCGTGATCCCGAGCCAGTCCGGCGACACCTATTGGCGGCTCGACCTGCCGGACACCTGGCTCCGGCCCTACAACGAGAACCCGCTCTACGGTCGGTGGAACTACCCGCTCGGCGTCACCCTGTACGGACTGCTGCACAGCGCGAAGGCGATCGACTCGCGGGAGATCGAGCAGTACGTGGTCAGCCACATCCAGTACTGCTGCGACACGTTCCGCTACGCGCTTTGGGACAAGGAACAGTACGGCGGGGCGACGGCCGTGCACCATCTCCTGGCCAGCATCGACAGCCTGGACGACTGCGGATCGTTCGGCTCGGTGCTGTTGGAGGTCGCCTCTCATTTTGAGATCCGCGGCTTCAAGGACGTCGCCGATTTCGTGGCCGACTACATCGCCACCAAGCAGATCCGCCTGCCCGACGGGACGTTCTTCCGCAAGAACCTCATGCACGTGTTCCACGAGGACACGATGTGGGCGGACGATCTCTACATGAGCGTGCCGTTCCTCTGCCGGTATTACCAGCTGACCGGGGAGCGTCGGTACATCGACGATGCGGCCAAGCAGTTCCTCGGGTTCAAGAAATACCTCTACCTGCCCGACCTGAAGGTCATGTCCCACGTCTACGATTTCCGGCGTCAGATGGCGACCGGAGTGCCGTGGGGACGCGGCAACGGCTGGGTGATCTTCTCGCTCTCCGAGCTTCTGGCCGTGCTGCCCGAGAAACATGAACTCCGGCCCGCCCTGCTGGAGATGTTCCGGGACCTGTGCGCGGGATATCTGGCGCTGCAGGACGAGACGGGCATGTGGCACCAGGTCCTGAACGACCCGGAGGCCTATTTGGAATCCTCCTGCACCTCCATGTTCACCTATGCCTTCGCCCGGGGCGTGCAGCATGGCTGGCTCGAACAGCCCGAGGCCTACGTGAAATCCGTCTTCAAGGCGTGGGAAGCCCTGAACCGCATCTCCATCGACAAGGGCGGCAACGTGCACGGGGTGTGCCGCGGCTCGGAATTCTCGTTCTCGCCGGAGTACTACAAGAAGGAGCTGCTCTGGAACCTCAACGACACGCACGGCATCGGCATCGTCCTCCTCGCCGGCGTCGAGGTTCTCCGGCTGATGAAGCACCAGCAGAAGTGAAGCGGGCGGGCCACGCCCGCCGTTGGCTCCCGCCTCCCGCCGGTCCGGCCTTCACGGACCAGACGCCGCCGTCCCGGAGAAGAATCCGCGCCAGAACCGCACGCCGCGCTCGACGGTGGCGGGCTCCGTGTCTTCCAGGAGGACCGGCAGGCTCGGTTCGCGCCTGCGGATGAACTCGACGAGTGGACCGTGATCGAGCATTCCCTGGCCCGAAAGCACCGATCGCAGGCGGCCATCCTCCACCACAAAATCCTTGGCGTGAATGATCGCGATGCGGTCGCCCCAGAGGGCAAACGCCTCCCGCATGATCTCGCCCTGGCGGAGGTGGTTCTCGACCGACAGCAGGTTCACGACGTCGAAGATCACCCCGAGATGTTCCGACTTCACCTCCTCGAGCAGCCGCTGCATCCGGCGCGGGTCGGAAATGACGTAGCGCTCGACTCCCTCGATGCCCACCATCGCGCCGCATCTTTCCGCCTCGGCCACGAGCTCGCGCACGCTGGCGACGACGGTCTGGAAGGCGGCCTCGCCCCGGTTGTCCGGGTGAAAGGAATAGTCCGCCTGCAGCGAACCGGTTTCGGTGCCCACCACGCGGCACCCGAAATCGCGGGCGAACCGGAGGTACTCCTTGAATCGATCGAGCTGGGCCCGGCGCCGCGCGGGATCAGGATCAACCAGGTTGATGTAGCAGCCGAGCACCGCGATTTCGACTCCTTGGCGACCGAAGGCCTCCCGCACCTGCCGACCGAATTCGGCGGTCAGCCGCCCGGGCTCGGCGTCAAAGCCCGCGATTGCCTTCGGCGGGGCCAGCTGCACGCAGGAGAAGCCCTGCTGCGCGATGCACTCGGCCAGCTCGGCCACCGGCCGGCGTCCGAAATCGTGTGCCCGCACGCCCAGTTTCATGCCTCGGCCTTCGTCGCCAACCTCGGCCCGTGATCTCTCAATGGCACCTTGCGCCGACGGGTCACGGCCAGGGTCGTCGCACCCACGGCGTCGCCGACCCCGGCGGCACCTGGCCGCGGCTGACCGCATCGAGGCGGGCGAACCGCGAATAAACATCCTTGGCCGTCAGCAGGCGGAGGTCGCCCACCGGGGCCTGCATGACATGGTTGGTCGGGCTGTTCAGCGGATACGGCCCGTAGAGTCGGGGATCGGTCGGTCCGAAGATGCCCAGCGTCTTGATCCCGAGCGCCGCCGCCAGGTGCAGCGGCCCGCTGTCGTTGCAGATCACCCAGTCGGCCCGCCGGATGATGGCCGCCAGCGACACCAGGCTCGTGTTGCCGGTCAGGTTGAGAAACTGGCCCTCGGGCGCGTTGTCCCGGTACGAGACCGGATTGTTGCCCGCCCAGACGACCTTGCGGCCGGTGCCGTCGCGCAGCAGCAGGTCGGTGAGCTGCCGGAATCCGTTCCAGCGTTTTTCGATCCGCCGGCTGTCGGGGAACACCAGGATCGGTTTCTGCCCGCGCCGGCCGTCGAGAAAGCTGAGGTTGAGGTCCGCCGCCTCGCGAAAGCGGAGTTCGCCGCGCAGTTCGGGCTTGGCGTCGAGGACGGGGCAGAAGCCCAGCAGGATGTCGAGGGCGTGGCTCTGCGCGCCCGTGGGCGGCAGCGGCACCTTGCGCTGGTAGAAGAACGTCGCGCCCTCCCGCGCATCGCAGCGGCCGACCTTCGTCGCCGCGCGGGTCTGCCACGTCATCAGGCCCGTGCGCAGCAGGCCCTGCATGTCGAACACGTAGTCAAAGTGCGTCTGCCGCACCTCGCGCATCAGCTTGAGGAAGCCCCGCACGCCCTCGCTGCGCTGGAAGATGTAGGTGCGATCCACGACCTCGCAGATGCGCACCAGCGGCTCGAACAGATCGCGCACAATCCATGAAATCTGCAGCCCGGGCCGCTGGGTTTTCAGCGACGTCGCCACCTGGAGCCCGTGCACAATGTCGCCGAGCGAGGAGGGCTTGATGATCAGGAGGCTCGTCATAAGCGGCGGACGGAAAAGGCTTTTAACCACGCGCCGCATAGGTTTCATGGGGTTTTCCTGCGAAGGCAAATGTTAATCCGCATTTTCGGACCGAACCCGCCGCGCCGCCGGATCGCCGCGCCTTCTGCCGGTGCTTGAACTTCTCCTCAGGGCCGCGGGCTGGACGCTGGCCCACCTGCCCGAGCCGTGGCTGCGCCTCCTCGCCGCGGCGCTGGGCGACGCGCTCTACGGCGGTTTCCGGCGCCGCCGGCACCTGGTGCTGTCCAACCTGCACCACGCGTTTGCGGATCGGGCGCCGGACTGGCACCGGCGCATCGCGCGCGAAAGCTGCCGGCGGCTCATCGAGACCGGATTCCTGTCGCTCGCCATGCCGTTCCTGTCGGAGCGCCGCCTCCGGGCCATCGTGCGCGGCACGCCGGCCCTCGTGGACGCCCTGACGGCCTGCCGCCCCGGACCCCCCGCGCCCCGGCCGACCCTGTTCGCGGCGGCGCATCTTTGCTGCTGGGAGGTCGAAACCGCGATGGCCCTCCTCGTGCCCGCGCCGTTTCCGGAATTCGGCGTGATCTTCCGTCCGCTCGACAACCCCGCGGCCGACGCCTGGGTGAAACGCACCCGCGAGCGGTTCGGGATGCGCCTGCTCTCGCGCAAGGGCGGCTTCCAGGAGGCCATGGCGATTCTCCGGCGCCGGGGCTGCATCGGCCTGCTGTTCGACCAGAACGCGGGCCTCCAGGGCACGCTCTCCCTCCTCTTCGACCGCGTGGGTTCCTCCAGCGAACTCCCCGGCCTGCTGGCGGAGCGGTTCGGCGCCGACGTCTACGCGCTCTTCCCGCAGCGGCTGGGCTTCTGGCGCGTGGCGCTGGATGTCCAGCAGATGGTCCATGACGGGACGTCCGCGGGCGTGACGCTGGCGCTCAACCGCTGGCTCGAAGGCCATCTCCGCGCCGACGACGACCGCTGCGCCTCCTGGCTGTGGCTGCATGACCGCTGGCGCAACCAAGACATCCCCGCCCGCCGCCTCCGCCTCGAAGCCAAACGCAGCCTGCTCGACGCCGACCTGCGCCAGCGGGGGCTCGCGGCCCTGCCGCGAAGGACGCGCTTCTGGATCCGCCTCCCCAACTGGCTGGGGGACGTGGTCATGACCCTGCCGCTGTTGCGCGCTCTCCGCGCCTCGCGCCCCGACGCCCACCTCACGCTCCTGGCCCGGAGCCAGTTTCAGCCCTTGCTCGAGCAGATCGGTGTCGCCGACCGCGTGCTGGCGCTGCCCTCGCGGCGCTGGGGCTATTTCCGCCATTTCCTCCGGTTGCGCCACGAGCACCCGGACTGCTACCTGCTTTTCACGAATTCGCTGCGCGGCGATCTCGAGGCCTGGTGCACGCGCTGCCGCCAGCGCTTCGGCCTCCGGCGCCCCGGGCGCCCCCGGCCGCTCCTGACCCACGCCTGGTCCGTGCCCGCGGACTTCGTCGAACGCCAGCCGCACCAGCTCCAGCTCTGGACGGAGTTCCTGCGCCATTTCGGTCTGAATGCCCCCGTGGACGACGCGCCGCTGCGGCCGCCCGCGGCGCCCGCGGCCCGGATCATCGGCATCATCGGCGGCAGCGAGAACGAACCGCTCAAACGCTGGCCGGTCGCGCACTGGCGGGAGCTCATCACCCGCCTCGCCGCCGTGCACCCCGACGCGCGCTTTCACCTGTTCGGCACGGCCAACGACCGCGCGGTGACCGAAGCGATCGCCCGCGGGCTTGCGGCGCCTGTCGAGGACCTCGCCGGCCTTACCGACCTGCCCGGTTTTGCCGCGCGCCTGGGTGACTGCCGCCTGTTGGTGACCAACGACACGGGCGGGATGCACCTCGCCAACGCCCTCGGCGTACCCGTGTTGGCTCTCTTCGGTCCCACCAATCCGCTGCGCACCGCCCCCGTCTTCCGGGCGCCCGTGCGGATCCTGCAGCCGCCCGGCTGCCCGGCGGCGGGCGGCGGATCGCTCGCGGAACTCGCGCCGGCGACGGTGTTGAAAGCCGCCGACGAAATGCTCGCGTGACCGCCGCGCCCGGTCTTCCCTCGTCGTTCGCGCGACCGCCCGAACCGTGCCGCTCCTCGAAGTCACCAACCTCCGCACCAGCTTCCACACCCGCACCGGCATCCACCGGGCGGTGGACGGCGTGAGTTTCAGCCTCGAGGCGGGCGAGACCCTGGGCATCGTGGGCGAGTCCGGCTCGGGCAAGTCCGTCACGTGCTATTCCCTCATGGGCCTGGTGGCGCAGCCGCCCGGCCGGATCGAGGACGGGTCCGCGGTGTTCGCCGGCACCGACCTCCTCCGCTGCCCGCCCGCCGTCGCGCGTTCGATCCGCGGCAAGCGGATCGCGATGGTCTTCCAGGACCCGATGACCTCGCTCAATCCGTACGTGCGGATCTCCACGCAGCTCATCGAGCCCCTCCTCATCCACGAAAAGATCTCGAAGGCCGCGGCGCTGCAGCGCGGACGCGAGATGCTCGAGGCGGTGGGCATTAACGATGCCGCCCGGCGGCTGCACCACTACCCCCACGAGTTCTCGGGCGGCATGCGTCAGCGCGTGATGATCGCCATGGCCCTCATCACCCGCCCCGAGGTGCTGATCGCCGATGAACCCACCACGGCGCTCGACGTCACGGTGCAGGCCCAGATCCTCGAGTTGATCCAGCGGCTGCAACGCCAGTCCGGCATGGCCGTCATCTTCATCACCCACGATCTCGGGGTCGTCTCCGGCCTGTGCGACCGCGTGCTGGTGATGTACGCCGGCCGGGTCGTCGAGTCGGCGGACGTGCGTACGCTCTTCCACCAGCCCCGCCATCCCTACACCCGCGCCCTGCAGCGCTCGATTCCGTCGGTACAGCCGAAGGGCGCGACGCTGTTCACGATTCCCGGCCTGCCGCCCGACCTGTCCAAACTGCCGCCGGGGTGCGCCTTCGCGCCCCGCTGCGAGGCGGCGACCGAGCGGTGCCGGCGCGACAACCCGCAGCTCCGCCCCGTCAGCCCGGGCCATGCCACCGCCTGCCTCCGGGTGCAGGATGGCGAAATATGAATTGATTCACCACGGATTTCACGGATGGACACGGATCTTCTTCCCAGAGATCAGAGGTCAGCCGGAATCACGGACGCCGGAGGTCACTTCCTCTGCTGCATTTACGGCTACCTGTGACAGTATATCCGTGCAGGTCCGTGTAATCCGTGGTGACCCATTCCCATGCCCGAGCCGATTCTTGAGCTGAAGAACGTCAAGACGCACTTCCCGGTGTACCGCGGCGTGGTGTTCAAACGTCCCGTCGGCACCGTGAAGGCGGTCG
>JBAIXJ010000028.1:0-4175 GCA_037916645.1 Opitutales bacterium
CGGCGCCGCCGGTAATCCCGCTGGATGCGCACGAACTCCTCGCGCAGCGTCCCGAGATAGGCGGCCCCGAACGCCCGGGCATCGGGCACCCGCCCGACCCGCACGTTGACCGGCCGCGCGTAGTCCGCCGCTGCCTCGACCGGCGCGCGCCGGTAGTCGGCGAACGCCCCGCTCGGGTCCGACACGATCAGATCCGCCGGCAGCCCCGTCGCCGGGTCCTCCATGATCACCTCGTCGCCGTCGTCGAAGATGACCTCCTTGGTGGTCTCGAGCGCCCGGCCGCAGATCAGGTTGACGGCCGCCGCGCGCCCCAGCAGTTCCGCCACCCGCACCGCGTAGGCGCCGTTGAGGAGCTTGGACAGCGGCAGCTTGTCCGTCGCCAGCCCGTGCAGGTAGTCGCGCTCGCGATAGATCACCGGAATCCAGTGGCCCATCATCTCCGGCCTCGAGCCCGCGTAGCGTTCCCGGGTCCGGCGCAGGCTGAGGCCCGGCGCCAGGTGCATGCCGAGCTGCAGCACGCCGAGCCGGCGGTCCTGCACGTAGTCGGTGTACTCCTCGCTCTCGAGGATCGCCCGCAGCAGGTCCTTGCCCTCGTCCAGGTGCTCGCGGATGCCCCATTTCTGGAACCGGAGGAAGCGGACGATCGGCGCGGGCATGCCGCGCACCTTGAGCTCGGCGAGGTACACCGACCGCCGTGCCCCCCCGGAATGCTGGCGCCGCCGCGAGAGCGATTGCGGGATGCGGCCCACGTTGACGTATTCGAGGCTGCCGTACTCGCGGACGAAATTGAAGATGAACTCCCGCACCAGCGGGTCGCAGAGCGCCCGCAGCGCCGCATCCTCCGGGTGGCGGTCGCCCTCCTCGAAGATGGGATCGAGGATGAACTCGCCCTCCTCGAAGCAGCCGCCCGGCAGCCATTCGACCTGCATGTAGAACTCCGGGCTCAGGTCGCGCAGCACGTCCACCGTGATCGTCTGGTCGCGCTGGGAGATCAGGGCGCTGAGCATCTCGTTGCACCAGGTTTCGGCCGCCGGGTCGTCCTCCCGGAGGTCGGGGCTGCAGGCCCGGCGGAAGCGCTCCGCCAGTTCCGCGTGGCGGCGGCGCAGGTCCGCCTCGGGCAGCGCGGAGAAGTCGGCGCCCTCAAAGTCGCCGGCGCCGAACTCGCCGGCCGCGAGGCCGAAGAACTCCACCTCGGCCGTGCCACCGCGGTTGGGGCGGGCGGCGTGGTCCGCGATCTCCTGCAGCTGGCGGCCCAGCGCCGCCGCGTCGAGGGCGCCCAGGCGGGCGAATTCGGCGCAGGTCACGTACCGGGCGCCCCGGAACCGGTTGTAATAGTAGATCGGCTGCTCGTGGATCGCCACCCGCGAGGTCGCGATCAGGCGGCGCATGTCCTCGCGCGACCGCGGCATCGGGCTGATGCGCCAGCACTCGCCGTGGATCTTGAGCGCATCGCGCACCCGCTGGTCCATCACGAACAGGAAATGGATGAAGCGCTTCGAGACCAGGTTCTGCAGCAGGTCGTCGGCCGCGAAGGCCAGGTCCATCCGCTCCGGATCCGGCCGGATCAGGATCTGATCCTCCGCAATGATGAGGTCGACCGAATGCGTCAGCTCCAGCTCCTCCTCCGTCGCCGTCAGGGGCGGCTGGCCCAACCGCTGACGCTGTTCGTTCACCTGGTCGAGGAACGCCAGGCGCTGCGTCGCGTGGATGCCCGGCAGCGTCACCAGCGTCGCCCGCCCGGGAAACACGGTGCCGATGTGAGTGGCCGGGCGGCCGTCCGCGTCGCGGGCGAAGGGCTGCGGTCCAATCACGTTGAGCGTCATGGCAGGGTCCGAGGCTGGAACTTCAGCGCGGGATTCTGACAACCGCGGCGCGGCTTGTCGAACGAGCAGTGCGCGATCGCGGATGATTCCGCCACAAAGGCGCAAAGGCACAAAGGAAGACCGATGGTCCAACCGGTGATCCCGGATCGTCCCTGCGGTCCGACCTCGACGCACGGTAGGGCGGGCTATCCCCAGCCCGCCGCGCTCCGGCATCCGATGCCCCCGGCGCGTTAAGGATAATGCGCCCTACCTTTGTGCCTTTGTGGTGAGCTCCCTACCCTTCGGCGCGCGCCTTCGCGTCGGCCTCGATCAGGCGCTTGAGCCGCTCGAGCTCCGCCTTCACCCGGCCCTTCACCGCCGCGAGCTCGCCCGCGCCGGCGACCGCCGCCCGCGCGAAGATGTAGAACTTCATCTTCGGCTCGGTGCCGCTGCCGCGGCCGGCGTAGCTGTAGCCGTTCGCCAGGGTGACGAAATAGAGGTCCTGCTTCGGGATCTGCTCGCCGTCGGCGTCCCGGATGACCTCGCGCCCGAAATCCTGGAACTGCGTCACCGCCACGTCGCCGAACGCCTTCGGCGGCGCGGTGCGGTAGGTGTCGAGGATGCGCCGGATCTTCGCAGCGCCCGTCGCACCCTCGTAGTAGATGTTGATCACGCCCTCGAGGAAGTAGCCGTGGCGGACGTAGAGCTCGTCGAGGTACTCCGGCACGGTCAGGCCCCGCCCCTTCACCCACGCGCAGAGCTCGGCGAACATCAGGCAGGCGGCGTTCGCGTCCTTGTCCCGCACGTGGTCGTTGGGCAGGTAGCCGTAGCTCTCCTCCGTGCCGAAGGCGTAGAACGTTCCCAGCCGGCCGTGGAGCCGGGCCCGGGCGGCGAGCGGCGTCGCGTCGTAGTCGAGCGCGAAGCCCTCCCCCGCCAGCAGCTCGCGCCGCAGCTTCTCCTCGTAGCCGCGCATCTTCGCGGCGATCCATTTGAAGCCGGTCAGGGTGTTGATGACCTTCACGCCGTGCGCGCGCCCGACGGCGTCCTGCAGCGGCGTCGTGACGAACGTCTTGATCAGCGCCACCCGGGGCGAACCCTCCCGCGGGATCCAGCCGCGCTCCTTGAGTTTCGTCAGGCGGTAGTCCGCGAGCAGCGCGCCGATCTGGTTGCCGGTGAGGAGCACCATGCGGCCGTCGCGCCCCCGGACCGCGCAGCCCATGCGGTCGCCGTCCGGGTCGGTGGCGAGCACCAGGTCGGCCCCGTGCTTCTCCGCGAGGGCCACGGCCAGCGTCAGCGCCTCGGCGTTCTCGGGGTTGGGCGACTTCACCGTCGGAAAGCGCGGGTCGAAGGCGACCTGCTCCGGCACCTCGGTGACGTCGGCCTTCGCGCGGGCGAGCAGCGGGACGCTGGCGATGCCGCCCGTCCCGTGGATGTTGGTGAACACGACCTTCAGCTTCGCCGCCGCAAACACCGCCGGATCGATCACCGCCTCCGCCGCCGCCGCGAGGTAGGCGTCGTCCGCCGCGCGGCCGAGGGTGACGACCCGCTCCGCCTTCACTTCCAGGAACGCCGCGAGGTCGCCCAGCGGCACCGCGTTCACCTGCGCGATGATGCCCTCGTCATGCGGCGCCACCACCTGGCCGCCATCCTCGAAGTAGGCCTTGAAGCCGTTGTCGTGGGGCGGATTGTGGCTGGCGGTGATGACGACGCCGCAGTGCGCCTTCAGCCACCGCACCGAAAAGCTGAGCTGCGGCGTGGACCGCGGCCCGTCGAAGATGAACGCCACGCCGCCGAGGCGCGTCCACGTCGACGCCGCGAGCTCACAGAAATGGCGCGAGAAGTGCCGGATGTCATGCGCGATGACCAGTTTCGGCGGGTCGAACCGCCCCGTCCGGTCCAGGTGATGCCGGACGTACCGGTAGAGGCCGACCGTCGCGCGGACGACGGTGAAATCGTTGAGCAGATTGCTGCCGACCGCCGGATGCTCGGGCGTGCCGAGCGGGCCGGGCCGGCCGGTTTCCGCGCGCGTGGCCACGACACCGATCGTACGGCCGCGCATGCCGCCCGTGCCGAACTCGAGGTAGCGGTAGAAGCGGTCGTTCAGCTCGCTCCAGGCTTCCCCGGCGATCAGTTCGCCGAGGCGGGTCGCCGCCCAGGCCGGCAGGCGCGCCCCAAGCCAGGCGGAAAGATTGGTGACGGTATCAGGGAGCAGCCGGCCGGCGGCGCCGGCGGCACGGATATTTTCCAGGGGGGTCATGATCGAGAATCGAGGACGGCCAAATCGTGCGTGGGCGGGCCGCTCGCCACCGGCGCCGGCCGGCAGGCATCACCGCCGGCCGCGGCGAGCGCCTCACTCCAGATACAGACCGTCGG
>JBAIXJ010000029.1:0-6925 GCA_037916645.1 Opitutales bacterium
CTCAACCGCGGCATCACCGGCGCCGTCGTCGAGCGGCATCCGTTCGGCGGCTTCAGGATGTCGGGCGGCGGCACCAAGGCCGGCGGGCGCGAATACCTGCAGAACTTCATGTTCCCGCGGGCGATTGCGGAAAATACCCTGAGGCGAGGTTTTACTCCGCCGGAAGAATGACCTCGGCAAAAACTCGCCGCGCCATAGTTCCGCTCCGGCGGAACGAAGGCGGGTTCCCGCGCGCAATCGCGGAGTACCCGCTCCGTCGCGGATTCACGCCGCCCGCAGAATAGGACCCCACCAGGCCAATGTCGGGCCAGCGCGCAACCACCTCCGCGGTCGCGGGGTCAGGAGAACCATGACCACCCTGGCCTGGAGCCTCACGATCCTGCTGCTGACGGTCGGCTTCGTGGGCGTGCTGCTGCCGTTGCTGCCGGGCACGACGTTGATCCTTGTCGGCGTGGTGCTGCACAAGCTCCTCCTTCCGGCGTCGATTTCGTGGTGGGTTGTCGGCTCGATCGCGCTCTTCTGGCTGCTCTCCCTCGCGCTCGATCTCGCCGGCGTGATGATTGGCACGCGGCTCGGCGGCGGCTCCAAATGGGCCATGATGGGGGCCGGCGGCGGCGCGACCATCGGGGCGTTCGTGTCCCTTCCCGCGCTCCTGCTGGGCACCATGCTCGGCGCGATCCTGGCCGAACGCCTCGCCCGCAAACGCAACCTGCGTGAACTCCTGCTCGCCGGCGCCGGCGCGGGCCTCGGCTTTCTGCTCGGCTTCGTCGGCCGCCTGACGTGCGCCGTCGCGATGCTCGGGCTGTTTCTCGTCGCCGCGCTGACCCGCTGACGGACCGGGCGGCGCCTGGTCGCGCGCGCCGCCCGCCGCGCGGTCACAGGCGGCAGATCAGCAGCTCGCGCTCGTACACCATCTCCTTCGGCAGGTGGTCGTGCAGATCGAGAAAGAACTCCTCGTGCTCGATGATCTCGCGGCGCCACGCGGCGCGGTCGACGGTCATGATCTCGTCCCACCGGCTCTCGGGAAATTCGAGCCCGGTCCACTCGATGTCCCGGTACCGCGGCACCCAGCCGATGGGCGTCTCCTTGCCGATCGCGCGGCCCCGGGCGCGGTCGACGATCCATTTCAGGATGCGCATGTTCTCGCCGAAGCCCGGCCAGACGAACTTCCCGTCCTTGTCCTTGCGGAACCAGTTCACGTGGAAGATGCGCGGGGTCTCGCTGAGCTGCCGCTGCATCTTGATCCAGTGCCGGAAATAGTCGCCCATGTGATACCCGCAGAACGGCAGCATCGCCATCGGATCGCGCCGGACCTTGCCCACGGCGCCCGCCGCGGCGGCGGTGGTCTCCGAGCCCATCGTCGCGCCGATGTAGACGCCGGCCGACCAGTTGAACGCTTGGAACACGAGCGGGATCGTGCTCTGCCGCCGCCCGCCGAAGACGATGGCGCTGATCGGCACGCCCTCCGGCTTCTCCCAATCGGGATCGACGCTGGGGCACTGCCGCGTCGGCGCCGTGAAGCGCGCGTTGGGGTGGGCGGAGGTCCGCCCGCAGCCAGGCGTCCACTCCTGCCCCTGCCAGTCGATGGCCCGGGCCGGTGGCGTCTCGGTCATGCCCTCCCACCACGGCCCGCCGTCCGGCGTGAGCGCCACGTTGGTGAAGATGGAGTTCTTCGCCAGCGTCGCCATGGCGTTGGGGTTCGTCTTCGCGCCGGTGCCGGGCGCCACGCCGAAAAAGCCGGCCTCGGGGTTGATCGCGTGGAGGCGGCCGTCGGGCCCGGGCTTGATCCACGCGATGTCATCGCCCACCGTCCAGACCTTCCAGCCCTTGAAGGCCTTCGGCGGGATGAGCATGGCGAAATTGGTCTTGCCGCACGCGCTCGGAAACGCGGCCGCCACGTAGGTCTTCTCGCCCTGCGGGTTTTCGACGCCGAGGATGAGCATGTGCTCCGCCATCCAGCCCTCGTCGCGCGCGATGTTGGACGCGATGCGCAGCGCGAAGCACTTCTTGCCCAGCAGGGCGTTGCCGCCGTAGCCCGAGCCGTAGGACCAGATTTCGCGCGTCTCGGGAAAATGCACGATGTACTTGTGCTCGCGGTTGCACGGCCAGGGCACGTCCTTCTGCCCCTTGGCCAGCGGCGCGCCCACCGAATGCATGCACGGCACGACGCGGCGGTCGTCCTGGTCGATCAGGTCGAAGACCGCCTGGCCCACGCGCGCCATGATGCGCATGTTCACGACCACGTACGCGGAATCCGTGAGCTCGACGCCGATCCGCGCCATCGGTGAATCGAGGGGTCCCATGCTGTAGGCCAGGACATACATCGTGCGGCCCGCCATGCAGCCGTCGAACAGGCCGCGCAGCGTCTTCTTCATCGCGAACGGGTCCACCCAGTTGTTCGTCGGGCCGGCGCTGTCGCGGGACAGGCTGCAGATGAAGGTGCGGTCCTCGACGCGCGCGACGTCGCTGGGATCCGACCGCGCGAGAAAACAGCCGGGCCATTTCTCCTCGCTGAGCCGGATGAACGTGCCCGCCTCGACCAGCTGGTCGCACAGCGCCGCGTATTCCCGGGGCGAGCCGTCGACCCAGTGGACCCGGTCGGGTTTGCACAACGCCACCATCTTGTCGATCCATGCGATCAGGTGAGGGTTCTTGCTCAGCGGCTTTCCCAAGTTCCTCGTTTTCATGGTGGCGGGGTTCGGGGGGACGGTAGAAGCGGCGGTGATGGTGGCAAACAGGAAAGCCGGTCCTGCCGATGGAGAAGGTCGACTTTCGGCTATATTAGCGGGCTTGCGGGCCGACCCCGCTTCGCTCGCCTTCCCCCAAACATGAACAAACTTTGCACTTTTGGCGGCGCCACCGTCGGCAGCTACGCCGGCTGGGTCCTGGGCATGCGCATCGGCGTCGGCACCGCGATCGTGGCCAGCGGCGTGGCCGCGCTGGTCGGCGTCTATCTGGGCTGGAAGCTCGCGGAGCGGTTTCGCTGACCGGGTTCACCGCGGCGGCGCGCCATCCGCCGGCTCGACGTGGACCGCCACGTCGGTGACGGACAGCGGGGAACCCAGCAGCGCGTGCTTGACCGCGCGGGCGATCTCGTGGCCCTGCCGCACCGACAGGTCGCCGTCGACATGGACGTGGATGTCCACGAGGTAGCTCAGGCCGCTCTTGAGCACCCGGCATTTTTCCACGCGGCGCACGCCCTCGACCCGCCCCGCCACCGCGCGCACCTGGTTCTCGAAGTCGCGCGGCACGGCGGTGTCCATCACCTCGCGCAGGGCGCCGCGGGCGATGCCGAAACCGTTGTACGCAATCACGGCGCAGGCGGCGAGCGCCGCCCAGGCATCCGCCCGTTCGTAGCCCGGGCCGCCGATCACAGCGATGCTGATGCCCACGAACGCCGCCGCCGAGGTCAGCGCGTCGGAGCGGTGGTGCCAGGCCTCGGCTTTGAGCGCGGAGCTGCCCACCGCCCGGCTCGCCCGCATCATCCGGCGCGAAAAGAACTCCTTGGTGGCGACCACCACGACCAGCACCACGAGCGTGGCCCAGTGGGGTGAGGTCTGCGGATGGAGGATCACCCGCACGTTGTGCACCCCGATCCAGCCGGCGGCGCCGAAGACGAACAACGCCACCACCAGGGACGAAAGCGGCTCCGCCTTGCCGTGGCCGTAAGGGTGATCGGCATCCGGCGGCCGGGCGGCGATCCGGAAGCCGCCCCAGACCATCAGCGAAGAGAAAATGTCCAGCAGCGACTCTGCGCCGTCGGCCATCAGCGCCTGCGACTGTCCGATGATCCCGGCGGCGAACTTCACCGTGGCGAGAAAGACATTCAGCAGGATTCCGCGCAGCACGAGGCCGGCGCTGCGCCCCGCCCGGACCGCCACTCCCGTCGCGACCTCGGCCGTGGGCGACGGACCGCTGGATGTTGTCGTCCCTTCCACAGCCGCCACCCCTAGCAGGCGCCTCCGCCCGGCACAAGTCCAGGCGGCTTGCTTTCCGCGGCCGCCGCCCCGCCGGCGCCCGACCGGCCCGGTGCCGGCCCGCGGGTCCTTTCGCGGGGTTGACCCGTCGTCGCGGTTGAACCACGCTGCCCTTGGCTCGCTTCGATCATGGCGGACACCACGATCTCCACCGATCCCGTGAAGCAATTCTCCGTGTTTACGGAGAACCGGGTGGGGCGGCTCTACGATCTCACGTCGCTGCTCGCGATGCACAACGTGCATATCATCGCGGTCAATGTGCTCGACACGACCGAGAACGCGATCGTCCGGCTGATCGTCGACGATCCGGACAAGCTGCGGGAGGTCCTTCGAGCCAACGATTTTCCTGCCGGCGAATGCGACATCCTCGCGGTGGAGTTGTCCGGCGAGGCCGGCCTGAAGCAGGTTCTGGCGGCGCTGCTGGAGGCCGAGATCAATATCCATTATGTGTACGCGTTCCTGAAGCGTCCGGAGGCCCGCTCGGCCTTCGCGCTGCACGTCGAGGACGCCGAGATTGGCGCCCAAGCCCTGGGGCACCGCGGGTTCAAGGTGCTGACCCAGCGCGACATCTCGCGCTAACCCGGGCTCCGGCACGATGCCGTGAGCCTCGCCGCCCGCCCGCCGGGGAGGGCGCGGCATTTTCGGCGCACACGGTTTGCGCTTCGGCAAACTCCGCTTTTGTTTCCGCATGCTTAAACGAGAGTTAAACGCCCAACCTGGGGCTTTAGTCGATCGGTGTGCGGGCCGCCCATGGGGCCGGGCCCGCGGCGCCGCGACGGTCATTCCGGCTTCCTAACACATCCCCTGCCCCATGCTGAAACTCCCCTTCCGGCGGCTCGCCGTGTTGGCCGCGGCCTGCTTGTCCGTTTCTCCCGTCGCGTCGGCGAACGAAGCTCACATCGAGCTTCCGGACCTGCGCGCCGTATCCTACGAACTCTTCGGCGGTTCGCTTTCGGGCATGGCGGTGCTCTATGCCGGCATCGTCGTCTGCGCCCTCGGCATGCTTTTCGGCCTGTGGCAGTACCTCCAGACCCGGCGGCTCCCGGTGCACGGCGTCATGGCCGATGTCTCCCATACGATCTGGGAGACCTGCAAAACCTACCTCCTGCAGCAGGGCAAGTTCCTCATCGGATTGTGGGGCCTCATCGCCATCTGCATCACCTATTACTTCGCCGGGCTTTCGCACGAGCCGTTCGCCAACGTCGGGCTCATCCTGCTCTGTTCAATTCTGGGGATCCTCGGCAGCTACGGCGTGGCCTGGTTCGGCATCCGGATCAACACCGTGGCCAATTCCCGGACCGCCTTCTCCGCGCTGCGCGGCAACCTGCTGGCCACGCTCGAAATTCCGCTGCGCTCGGGGATGAGCGTCGGGCTGCTCCTGGTTTCGATCGAGTTGTTCTTCATGATCGCGATCCTCGCCTTTGTCCCGCCGTCGCTGGCGGGGGCCTGCTTCGTGGGCTTTGCGATCGGCGAGTCGCTGGGCGCCAGCGCGCTGCGCATCTGCGGCGGCATTTTCACCAAGATCGCCGACATCGGCGCCGATCTCATGAAGATCGTCTTCCAGCTCCCGGAGGATGACCCGCGCAACCCCGGCGTCATCGCCGACTGCACGGGCGACAACGCGGGCGACTCGGTCGGTCCCACCGCCGACGGTTTCGAGACCTACGGCGTCACCGGCGTCGCCCTGATCGCCTTCCTTGCGCTCGCGCTGGTCGGTGATCCGGTCATGGGCGGCACGCTGATCGTGTGGCTGTTCGCCATGCGCGTGCTGATGATTCTCACCTCGCTGGGCTCCTACCTGCTCAACGAGGGCCTGAGCCGGACAATCTACGGCCGGCACAACGATTTCGATCTCGAGGCGCCGCTGACCAACCTGGTCTGGATCACGTCGCTCGTGTCGATCCTCGTGACGTTCCTCGCCACCTACCTTCTGCTCGGCCGCCTGCCCGGCCATGACGGCCTGTGGGGGAACCTGGCGGTGATCATCAGCCTCGGCACGCTCGCCGGCGCGCTCATCCCCGAGTTCACCCGGGCGTTCACCAGCACCAAATCCCGCCACGTCCACGAGATCGTCACCTCCTCGCGGCAGGGCGGCGCCTCGCTGAACATCCTCTCGGGCCTCGTCACCGGCAACTTCTCCGCCTTCTGGAAGGGCCTGGTCATCCTCGGCCTCATGGTGCTGGCCGCCCACTTCTCGCAACACATTTCCGTGGCCGGCCTCATGCCGCCCAACCTGCAGTTCGCCGCGCCCATCTTCGCCTTCGGCCTCGTGGCGTTCGGCTTCCTCGGCATGGGCCCCGTCACCATCGCCGTCGACAGCTTCGGGCCCGTCACCGACAACGCGCAGTCGGTCTACGAGCTTTCCCAGATCGAGAAGCGCCCGGGGGTCGCCGAGCAGATCAGGCAGACCTTCGGCTTCACGCCCGATTTTGAGCAGGCCAAGCTGTCGCTCGAAAAAGGCGACGGCGCCGGCAACACCTTCAAGGCCACCGCCAAGCCCGTGCTGATCGGCACCGCGGTCGTCGGCGCCACCACGCTGATCTTCTCCATCATCCAGGTGCTCAACGGGCGCTTCGGGGTGGACGACGTCTACCGGGGCCTGTCCATCATCAACCCGCTCTTCCTGCTGGGCCTCATCACCGGCGGCGCGGTGATCTACTGGTTCACCGGCGCGGCCACCCAGGCCGTCTCGACCGGCGCCTACCGCGCCGTCGAGTTCATCAAGAACAACATCAAGCTCGAGGGCGTGGAGAAGGCCTCGGTCGAGGACTCGAAGAAGGTGGTCGCCATCTGCACGCAGTACGCGCAGAAGGGCATGTTCAACATCTTCCTCACCGTGTTCTTCGCCACCCTCGCCTTCGCGTTCGTGCAGGAGTACTTCTTCATCGGCTACCTCGTCTCCATCGCGGTGTTCGGCCTCTACCAGGCCATCTTCATTGCCAACGCCG